>JBGOZL010000096.1:0-6758 GCA_041480185.1 Anaerolineae bacterium | reverse complement strand
TTTGATATCGAATGGCTCCAGGTAAGCAATCGCCGCCTGTTCCCATGGAAGGCTACCTGGCGTGCATATAAACTGACCCCAGACTTGGTTTATGCCTGGCCAATCCAGGTTGCGGTTCTGTCATCCATGGCAGGCATCCCATCCATGCTGGAGATGCACGACTACCCAACCGGCCGATTTGGTCCGCTTTGGTTTCGGTTGTTTTTGACCCTGCCTGGTAAAAAGCGCCTCCTACCCATCACCCAAGCCCTGCACCATGCTCTGGAAAAAAAATATGGTCCTATGCCAGGTGGACGGGTGGTCATTTCTCCCGACGGGGTGGATCTGGAACGTTATGTCTCCTTACCTGATTCGAAATCAGCCCGCAACCAACTAGACTTGCCTGACGCTCCGTTAGTGCTCTGCACTGGTCACCTCTATGCAGGACGCGGGGCAGACCTGTTCCTGGCACTGGCGGCAAAATTTCCGCAAGCCAGTTTTATCTGGGTAGGGGGAAGGCCAGCAGACGTAGATTACTGGAGGATCCAAGCCGAACACCAGTCGCTTGCCAACGTCACTTTCACCGGCTTCATCACCAACGATCGCATTCCTCTCTACCAGGCTGCAGCTGACCTGCTGCTCATGCCCTACGAGCGGATCATCTCCGGCCCAAGCGGCGGGAACACGGTAGAAGTGTGCAGCCCAATGAAAATGTTCGAGTATATGGCAGCCGGGCGGGCAATCGTGACCAGCGAATTGCCTGTCCTGCGCGAAGTGCTTGATGAGACGACCGCAGTGTTTTGCACTTCTGAAAATGTGGAGGCGTGGGAGTCCACCCTGGGCGGGCTGCTGGCTGATGAAAATCGGCGGCATGCTCTAGGTCAACGAGCCCACAGTGTCGCTCAGCGATATGCCTGGAAGGAGCGCTCCAAACGCGCTCTGGCTGGCTTTGGAAATCAAGCATGATAAAACGTCTCGCTTCTCTGAAAGTTCACACCTGGCTGATCGTGGTGACTATCATTGCAATGGTGGAACGCATTGCTCTGTACCTGCTTTACCGTCCGGTATCCTATAACGATACGGCAAGTTATAAGCGCCTGGCTGACGCCATTCTGGCTGGTTGGAAGGCGTACGATGGCACACGTACTCCCGGGTATCCGTTTTTCCTGGCGTTGCTTGGTGGGGATGAACGCGTATATGCAGCGCAACTTTTCCTCGGGTTCCTGACTACTTTACTGTTATTTTACGTTGCCTGGCGGATTAGCGGGCTCAACTGGCTGGCCGGGTTGGCTGCACTGGCTCATACACTCAATCCCCAACAGATTTTTTTTGAAGCCGATTTATTGACCGAGTCTCTTACGACTTTCTTAATTATTCTTTCGATTGCATCCCTGACCTGGATATATTTTTCGAACAAACCAGCTCTGTGGAAGGTGCTGGGAGTTGGGTTATTAACAGGCCTTGCAAGTGGTTGTGCAGCTTTGACCAGGCCGCTCTTCATTTTTGTTCCGTTTTGGATGGCTTTCTTCCTTGTTGTTTTTTGGCATGCTTACACCAGAATCCGCTGGGGTGGAGCTCTTATGATTGGGCTGGCAGGAGCATTGGTGCTTGGATTATGGGTATATTTCATATACTCTCGTTTTGACATGCTAAGCCTGACCACCATGACAGGTTTTCACCTGGTCCAGCATACCGGCCTTTTCTTTGAATATGTTCCTGATCAATATGCAGTCATACGCGATGTTTATCTTCAATATCGGGCAGAGCAAATTGCCACCACTGGGTCGCCAGGCAATGCCATCTGGGCCGCAATTCCAGCCTTGCAGCAAGCAAGTGGATTGAACTTTTATGACCTTTCCCGCCTGCTCACCAAAATTTCGATCCAGTTGATAATTAATCACCCGTGGTTGTACTTAAAAAATGTGATTTTGGGTTGGTTCTGGTTCTGGAAAGCGCCGGTCTATTATCTGGCAGATTCTTTTCGCTTCGCATGGCTCGGCACGTTATCAAAATGGATCAACGTGGGTTGGCGGGGAGCCTTGATAATTCTGAATATCGTCTTTGTCAGTGGATCGATGGTGTTGGTCTTGAAGAATGTCCGACGAATACTAGGAATGAACAACTTTCTCTGGTTTTTGCTGGGCACGATCTGGTTGACATCCATTGCGCAAACCTTGCTTGACCATGGCGATAACCCACGTTTCCTGGTACCAGTGCAATCATTGGTTGTGTTGGTTGTTTTTTACTGGGGAACAAAATTGATTTTGTTCCTGAGAAAAAAAGATGCGGACTTTTCTGCGTAACTTCGCCTGGATTCTGCCGGTAAGCCTGGGAGTTGGTCTGCTTCTGTCTTTATTGGATGGAGGAATCCTTTGGATAGGCCTGCTGGCTTATTCCTTCATGATGACCATTGGTTTGTTGATTCTCTCCGCGCTTTATCACTCCTGCGGCGTGTCCCGGACCATGGGACTGATCTTGTTGTTGACAGTAATTCTTCGTCTTGGATTGGGGATGGCACTTTCCTACATTTTGCCTCCTATCAGCAATGGCAATGAAGTTCAAAATGCCGGTTATGTTTTTCGAGATTCCTACACACGGGATACACAGGCCTGGAAGTTGGCAAGTTCGTCACAATCGCTTTGGAGCACTTTTGATGGGTCCGCCAGTAGCGACCAATATGGTGGGATGCTATTCCTTAGTGCAGCGTTTTATCGGTTTCTCAGTCCCGATTTACATCGCCCCTGGCTGCTCATTTTGGTTGGAGCTCTGACAAGTGCAATAGGAGTAATACTTGCCTGGAAGGCGGCACGCAAGGTATGGGGTGAGCAAGTGGCATGGGGAACTGCCTGGATCATGGCTTTATTCCCAGAGTCTATTTTATTGGGCAGTGCACAGATGCGCGAGCCTTTCCTGATCACTTTCGTGGGAATGGTTTTCTGGGGAGTGGTGAACTGGTCGGAAAACCGGCGTACATCTGCAGCATGGGTGGCAGGTGGGATGGTTGGAATGTTGCTTTTCAACCCGGGCATCGCAGTGGCCGCGATCGTCATCATTGCCATTTGGGTTTTGATTCGGGATAAAGGGTATCGTGTAACCCGCTGGGGGTGGATTGCCGGGGGAGTTGCGGCAGCCTTGCTGGCAACTTTTATCTTTATTGGAGCGGTGGGGGGAAGCCTCCTCACCCATGGAGGTCCGTTCGAGAGCCTGCTGAATTGGTTCCGTTATTCAGCGCAATGGGATGCATATTTGCTGGAACTACATTCAGGGTGGATTCAGAATGTTTTCGATAGGTTACCAGCTTCTTTGCATTTTCCGTTTATCGTCGGTTATGGGATTATGCAGCCGGTTCTCCCGGCGGCTATAGCTGATCCGGCGGTTTGGCCGATGCGCGTAATCGGTATTCTGCGTAGCCTGGGTTGGTATGCTCTATTACCATTACTAGTCTATAGTTTTCGCTCGATTTTGAAAATACCCGAAAAGCGCGAACGATTTGCCTGGCTCTGGTTATTGATTATGACATATGGTTGGATCATTCTATCAGCCGCGCGTGCAGGTGGCGACCAGTGGGACAATCCACGTTACCGCGCCATATTATTGATTTTTCAAGCTGCCCTGGTGTCGCAAGCAATAATCTGGCAGCGCGCTACCCAGGACCGCTGGCTGTGGCGTTTCCTTGCGGTGGAGGGAATATTCATAGCACTTTTTGGCTATTGGTATGCTGCCCGTTATACCGGCTGGGTGGCTGGACAAGTGGATATTTTTGTCATTATTGCGCTGATCGTAATCATCAGCATTATTATTCTGGTCGAGGGGTGGATTTCGGATCGCATGCACGTTCGACGCGCTTGACACTTTCCCAAGACGAAGTATAATTCAGAAACTGAATTATGGATTTGGAGGAGATATGAAAACCGCATTAATTACGGGCGTAACTGGCCAGGACGGTTCATACCTCGCTGAGTTTCTCCTTGAAAAGGGGTATGAAGTCATCGGAATGGTCCGCCGATCCAGCACTGTTACATTTGAACGAATACAGCATATTCAAAATGATATTACTATCGTCCAGGGGGATTTGCATGATCAGAGTTCGTTAGTGGCCTTAATCGAACAATATAAGCCCGATGAAGTTTACAATCTGGCTGCCCAATCGTTTGTTGCCACATCATGGAGCCAGGCAGTGTTGACCGGTGAAGTGACGGCTTTAGGGGTTACCCGCCTGCTGGAGGCAATCCGTCTGGTCAACTCAAAAGCCAGGTTCTACCAGGCTTCCAGTTCTGAAATGTTTGGTAAAGCGGTTGAAGTTCCCCAGCGGGAGACCACGCCTTTTTATCCCCGCAGCCCATATGGGGTCGCAAAAGCATACGGTCATTGGATCACTGTCAACTACCGTGAGTCATATAACTTATTTACCGTTTCTGGAATCTTATTCAATCATGAAAGCCCCCGCCGGGGCCTGGAGTTTGTCACCCGCAAAATTTCTGACGGGGTGGCGCGGATCAAGTTGGGGTTGGCAAAAGAACTGCATTTGGGGAATCTGGATGCTCGCCGTGATTGGGGCTTTGCCGGTGAATATGTTCAGGCTATTTGGAAAATGTTGCAGCAGGAACATCCGGTCGACTTTGTCATTGGAACAGGAGAGACTCATTCTGTACGCGAGTTTTGCGAACATGCCTTCCAATGCGTTGGGCTGAATAGTAAGGACTACCTTGTTCAAGACCCGCGGTTTCTGCGCCCATCGGAGGTGGATATGCTCAGATCAGACCCAACCAAAGCACGCCAGAAATTAGGCTGGACGCCGAAAGTCGATTTTCAAGGATTGGTGGAGATGATGGTCGAAGCCGATATGCAACGGTTAACCGGTACAGAAAAAAACAATTAACCTGATTCAAAACCCTGTTACCAGGGTTCGTGGAGGTTTTTCTTGTTTTGTCCTATCCTACTGAGGTTTAATACAAACGGTGAATATTGAACCATGACAGAATTAAAAGATAACGCACGTGAACTGGCTTTACTCGAAAATATCGAGCGTGACCCGGATATATCCCAGATCTCGCTTGCTTCGAAATTGGGTGTGGCGGTTGGCACTGTCAATTGGCATCTTAAGCGGTTGATTGCCAAGGGGTACGTCAAAATTAAACGTGCTGAACGCAAGAAATTGCGCTACATTATCACTCCTGAAGGGATCACCTTGCGCACGCGTTTAACCGTGGATTATATAGAGCAGCAATTTTTGCTATACCGAAACACACGAACGCGGGTAAAAGAGCATTTGAATGCGATACAACAAGCCGGTTACCACCATGTGCGATTAATTGGTGAAGGAGATGTTGCTGAAATTTGCAAACTCTCCTGCTTTGAACAAGGAATTTCACTGGACGCAGGGGATTCAGCACCCGTTCTTGAGGTAAATGGATTAAATGTTGTTTTACATATGAAAGGTACGCATGGACAGTAAGAAACATATCCTGGTGACCGGAGGAGCCGGTTATATTGGCTCCCTTCTTACCGCACAATTATTGCGTTCGGGAAACAGGGTTACTGTGCTTGATTCTCTCCTGTATAGCGGTGAGTCCCTGCTGGGTTTTCTACACGATCCGAATTTTCATTTTGCAAAGGCGGATGTTACCGAGCCGGGTGCTGTACGTTCATCCCTGCGCCGGGACTGGGCAAAGCCGGATATCGTTGTCCACCTGGCGGCTATCGTCGGTTTCCCGGCCTGTCAGGCGGTTGGAAGGCAGGCAGCCTGGAAGTACAATGTCGAAGCAACAAAAATGGTCTTTGAGCAGGCGGCAGGATTGGGGGCCGAACGGTTCATCTTCGCCTCAACTTACAGCAACTATGGCCTGTCTGCCGATGGAAAACCGGTATCGGAAGAGTCGGCACTCAATCCCCAGTCTTTATACGCTGAAACTAAAATTGCCGCAGAAGAATATCTCCTGGCACAGAAAGATTCTTCATGCGCGCCAATCATCTTTCGGCTGGCGACTCTATACGGGATCTCCCCGCGTACTCGTTTTGACCTGATCATCAACCAATTTGTTCTCGATGCCTTTTCTAATCGCGAGTTGATCATATACCAGCGCGGCTATTCCCGCTCATTTGTACATGTGCAGGATGTGGTGCGCGGCATATCGATGGGCATCAAAGCACCTGAAAAAAAAGTACGAGGGCAGATTTTTAACCTGGGAACTGAAAAAGGCAACTATACCAAGGATGAAATCGTTGGCTTGGTGGTGAAACGCCTGCCTGAGACGGTGGTGACTTATAAAGACCTGACTTTTGGAGGTGATATGCGCGATATCACCGTGTCTTTCGAAAAAATTCAGAGGGTGTTGGGATTCGAGGATACACTGACAGCTGATGATGGTGTCCGCGAAGTGGTACATGCATTGCGGACTGGATTGATTCGTAACCCGCATGATGAACGGTATCGCAATGCTCAATTTATCATTCAATAATGGAGTTACTATGACTGACAAATTCTGGCAAGATAAAAGAGTAATTGTTACAGGAGGAGCCGGTTTTTTGGGTTCCTTCCTGGTCGAGAAATTGATCCGGCGCGGTGCCGCAGATATCCTGGTACCGCATATAGAACATTATGATTTTACCGATCGTGACTCGATACAGCGTTTAATGGACGATGCGATGTCATCTCCGAACCATCGGCCTGAGCACTTGGTACCGGAAGGGTTTACGCCAACTGCATTGCCTGCCTTTAAACCCGCCGATTTGGTCATCATTCATCTGGCAGCTCATGTTGGCGGTATCGGCGCCAACCG
>JBGOZL010000095.1:0-6762 GCA_041480185.1 Anaerolineae bacterium | reverse complement strand
GCAACCAATGATCCACAACTGGTGGTTACATTAGCCAGCTCAGGCGGAGCAACATCCACGCCAACCATCGCTTCGACCAGTGTTGCCACCAAAACTCTCACGACACCACCCAGCGCAACTGCTACGCCTGTTCAGTCAGGCGCTGCGACTTTCAATCCTAGTGCTGACGCATACGTGATCTCCACGTCTGCCGGCAGCAACTATGGGACAGCCACGAACTTGCGGGTGGATAATTCGCCCGTTACGCACAGTTACCTGCGCTTTATAGTCAGCGGCCTGTCTGGTAATGTCCAATCAGCGATCCTGCGCATCTATGCCAACAGCGCCAACACGACCGGTTTTTCGGTCCATTCCGTGGCGGACAACACCTGGACAGAGAGCGGCATCACATATACCAATTCACCAGCGGTTGGAAGCGTAATAAAGAGTTCGGCTTCCTTCAACAGCGGGACATGGGTTGCGGTGGACGTCAGCAGCTACATCACGGCTGCCGGAACATACAACCTGGAGATCGAAACTACCAATACCACAAATACCAGCCTGGCGTCGCGCGAGGCAGCAAATGCTCCGCAACTGGTGGTCACTTCAGGCGGACAGGGAGGTCCACCTCCCACGCTGGTCTCCACCCTTGCAGTCCCGGGCACGCAAACCCCGACCACGCAACCTACTGCATCATTGCAAGCCACCGTGACGGGCACTCCAATTGTGACTGGGACGAGCACTCCTATTGTAACTGCGACGAAAACTCCCATCGTCACAGCTACGAGCACGGCCGTCTCGACATGCAGCGCGGTAATCCTTCCGAAAGGTCCCACCCTGATCTTCACCGGTGACAACACCAAGATGAGGATTTTCTGGCAGTGGACCACCACAGCGACTTTCCAAATGGAATGGGGTACCAGTACCAGTTACAACCTGGGCAACACTGCGGTCAACCCAACCGACACCACCAGCCATCTGTACCAATACGACATTTCCGGCCTGACCCCCGGCACCAAGTATTATTATCAGGTGGTGGTGGGAACCCAATGCTCGGGTGGCACGTTCTATGCTGCGCCTGCCTCGAATGCCACCAGCCTCAAGTTCACTGCTTATGGAGATACCCGCACCAATGGCAGTATCCATAATGGGATTGCCGGCCAGGTTGACGCGCTGTTTACCTTGGACCCTGCATTCCAGACGCTCAACCTAAGCGTTGGCGACTGGGTCAGTGCAGATAGCGAAAGCGCCTGGACAAGCGAGTGGTTCGCTGCAGGCTATACCTACCTGCGCAAACAGGATGCCAACCTCTCTGACATCGGCATCCGAGGAAATCACGAGGGCGGCGCTACTTTCTGGAAGCGGTATTGGCCTGAACCTTTCCAACCGGGCGGCTTGTACTGGTCTTTCGACTATGGCCCGATGCACGTGGTAATGCTGGACGCATATACTTCGTACTCGGCTGGTTCCGCGCAGTACAACTGGCTAAAGGCGGACCTGGTGGCCTCGACCAAGACCTGGAAGATCGTCATGATCCATGAGCCAGGCTATTCAGCCAACGGCGGGCACGCGGATAACACCACAGTGCAAACTGCCCTTCAACCATTATTCGTGCAATACGGGGTAGCCATGGTCCTTTCAGGGCACAACCACTATTATGCACGCGCGGTCGTAAACGGTGTGGTACATCTTACTGTGGGCGGTGGCGGCGCTCCGCTCTACACGCCCGCGACTGGTCAACCCAATATCGTCGTTGCCGTCAAAGCATACAGCTTTGGTGAATTTACGATCAATGGGAATACCTTGACGGCAAAGATCGTCAATAATTCCGGCGTCACCATCGATACATTTACCATCACCAAGTAAAGACGAGCTTGCAGCTGATGGGGAGTTAACCTAAAAGGGAGAGCGGTTTCATCGTTCTCCCTTTTCTTGATTTTTGATTGACAGGGTCAGTTACAGTTTGGGGAACCTGCTGACCACCAGCGCTTCGGTGGGGAGCAGACCCTTGTCACCGAGCTTCATTTCGGCTGGAGCGGGCCCAGTTTTATCAGGGGCGGACTGGTATACATAGATCGGCGTCCCTTCGATGGCATATTTCAACTCGACGTAAGCCTGCCCAGTGAGAGTGCCATCCATGTCGGCAGCACAACTAGTCACCCAGCCGATGACCCGCCCGTGCTTGTCGAGCAGCGGGTCGCCGTTGTGTGCCATTCGCACTCCCTTCTCTGGGAAGTGGAAGCGCACCACCACCCCCTTGCGGATCTGCTCGTGGGCAATGTAGGCCTCACGCCCAATGAACCAGGGTTTGCTGGTTTTCACGTAGGCTCCAAACCCGGATTCACCTACACCCAGGTCAGCCTGCCCGCCCTTGCCTGACCCCTCGCCCATTTCATGACCGTAAAGCGGCAGACCGGCTTCGGTACGCAGGGAATCGCGCGCCCCCAACCCGATGGGTTTGACGCCAAACTTCTGACCGGCTTTGATGATAGCGTGCCAGAAGGCGACCGTCTTTTCGGGATGAATGAACAACTCGAAAGCCATTTTTTCGCCGGTATAACCTGTGCGTGAAACGATCAAGTCGAACCCGCCCACCACGGCGTCGCACAGGTTGGTGCGCTTCAGTGCCATGATGCGGCGGCGCATCTCGGCATTGACGCCCATGGCAAGCAGGATATCCAGGCTCCGGGGACCCTGCAGGGCGATATCCACGCGCATATCGTCGCCTGCTTTCGGATCGCGCAGGTTGCGGAGAATTGCATTGTAGCCATAGCAACGCGCCCCCGGACGGGCGTTATCTACTTTCACCTTGCCAGCCAGCACCGCTTCCAGCCAGGCGCGGTCCTTGTCGTCGTTGGAAGCATTGACCACCATCAAAAATTTGTCGCAAGACCGTCTATAGATCAGGGTGTCGTCGATCACGGTTGCATCCGGGGTCAGGAACTGGGAATAGAGACTTTCTCCGGGCTGGAGCGACCCGCAGTTGTTGGCTACAACCGAATCAAGGAACGCAGCAGCTTCATCGCCTTCCACCTGGTAAACGCCCATGTGGGATACATCAAACAGACCAGCAGCCTGGCGGGTGGCCATGTGCTCTTCCAGCACAGATGAATACCAGACTGGCATTTCCCAGCCCGCGAACGGGATGATCTTCGCGCCCATTTCTTTGTGCACGTCGTAAAGTGGGGTGCGGCGGAGTGTCTCTGCGGGGGGAGTCCATTTATAATCGGGCAGGGATTTCCCCTCCCCGGAACCGGTCATGCCAATGTAATAGGGTTTAATCTCACTGACTGGGATACCCATGTCGGTCAAAGCCGGTTCCACCTCAACGGTAGATTCCATGATAACAATGGGTCCTGGCATACGGCGGGGGGTACCATCCGGAGCATCGTCAAGGTTGAATGAAGTGAACGTATCGGACAAATCCCGCAGCCAGGTGGCTGCCAGGTTGGCACCAGCTGCTGGCAGGGACAGTCGGTAATGGTCCCAGTCCACGCAAGTTAGCGTGCCGTTCACCTGGCCAAGCGGGGTGTTGATCCGGGTTAATTGGCTCCCGCCATTTTTCAGGGCTGACAGGTCGGAGGTCACGGCATAATTCAGGAACTGGCGAATCTCCGCACCGATCAATTCGTAGACTCCAGTCGTCGCTTTATCATCCAGGTAGTAAAAATGCGGATAGCCATGCATGGTGGGCTCAAAATCCACGCCTGCTTCTTTTGCCAGTGTGCGCGCCCGGATGCGGGCGTCGTTCAATATTTTGAAATCCAGCTTGGCGCGCCTTGGGCTCTTCCCATGAGGGGAAGGGACACTGTGCGGTATGGCTGCCAGCAGAACATCTGCAATGATGTCGGCCAGTTGCTTCGACTTTTCTTCATCGAAACCGCGCTGGGTGATCCAGGGTGTACCCATACGGATCCCGGATGGATCGAGCGCAAGCTTGTCCCCGGGGATGGTATTGCGATTAACGACAATGCCTGCCAGATCCAGGATGCGGGCAGCATTGTCGCCGTTGAGGGAAGTGCCATCCGGGCCCTTAACTGTGGATACGTCCACGTTGAGCATATGCGAGTTCGTGCCGCCGAAGGGGATGCGGAAGCCGCGTTCCTTCAGGTGCTCGGAGATCGCCAATGCATTCTTAAGAGTCTGCTTCTGGAGTTTTTCGAACTCGCGGGTACGCGCCAGTTTGAACGTGAGCGCCAAGGCTGCAAATATATGTACGTGAGGCCCACCCTGTTCCCCGGGAAAGATGGCCTTGTCGATTTTTGCAGCCAGTTCCGGGTCGGTGGTAAGGATGACTGCTCCGCGCGGCCCGTCCAGGGTCTTATGAGTGGTGGAGGTGATGACGTGAGCGTAACCCACGGGGGAGGGGACGACGACAGATGCCACCAGTCCGCCGATATGCGAGATGTCAGCCAGCAGGTAAGCTCCGGCCGCGTCTGCGATCTGGCGGAACTTTTTCCAGTCCGGAATCCAAGGATAGGAAGAGTATCCGCAGATGATCATTTTCGGCTTGTTTTCCTTGGCGAGGGTCATCACGTCATCATAATTAATCTGTTCGTTGTGGGGGTCCACGCTGTACGAGACAATGTGGTAATACTGGCCGGAGCGATTGGCGGGGGAACCGTGTGTGAGGTGGCCACCGTGGAATAGGTTCATACCCATCACGGTGTCACCCGGCTGGACCAGGGCATGGTAAACAGCGTTGTTTGCGGGTGCACCAGAGAGAGCCTGCACATTGACGTAGATCTGCTCGGGTTTGACATTGTTGGCTGCAAAGGCTTCGGCGCAGCGACGCCGTGCCAGGGATTCGACAATATCGGCATATTCAGTGCCTTTGTAGAAGCGCGGGTCCGAGTAGCGGCGGAAGTTCGCCAGCTGGACTGGGTAGTCCAGGATCTCCTTCTGGGTCAATTTCTGGTCTGTCTTATCGGGGTAGCCTTCAGCGTAAATATTCTGGAAGGCGGAGGCCATGGCCTCGCGCACTGCCAGCGGAGCCTGGCTCTCGGAGGGGATCAGGATGATTTTGCGAGCCTGTCGTTCGGCTTCGAACTGGGTCAGTTCATAAACATCGGGGTCGAGCTCGGCGAGCGAACCGCGGAAAAGATAGTCAGACATAGGGAATCTCCTGATGGTTCAGTTGAAAAAAAAGAAAAATATAAAAATGAAGATTGGATGTGTGCGAGGTTAGTATATTCCCGGCTGGAAGGCGGGTCAAGAGAGATAAAGCACAACTTAATTAAAAAGAAACCTGACAGGGTTGAAAAACCTGCCAGGTCTTTTTTTAGTGGGCGCAAAGGGACTCGAACCCCTGACCTTCTCTGTGTAAGAGAGACGCTCTAACCAACTGAGCTATGCGCCCAAGCGGAGTTATTATACCGATTTTTTGGCAACTGTGATACACTTTTTCGAATTCATTCCACCGGAGAACCCAATGCGTATTGTCCGTTATCAAAAAAAGAATGAGCCCTCGCATTATGGCTGGATACTTGAAAACAAGGTCGGCCCCATCGAGGGTGACATTTTTGGAGATTTCCACCGTCTGGAAGCTGATACCCCGCTGACTGATGTGAAACTTCTTGCCCCATGCCAGCCTTCCAAGATCATTTGCATCGGGCGCAATTATGCCGAGCATGCCAAGGAACAAAAAGCTGAAGTTTCGAATGTGCCCCTGATCTTTTTGAAACCACCTTCCTCCATTATTAATCCTGGCGATGCAATCATCCTACCGCCACAATCGGAGCAGATCGAACACGAAGCTGAGTTGGTGGTCGTCATCGGTAAAGGCGGACGCAACCTCATTTCCGAGGAAGCGAAGAAGTTCGTCTACGGCTATACCGTGGGGAACGATGTCACTGCCCGTGACCTCCAAAAGCTGGACGGGCAATGGACACGCGCAAAAGGATTTGACACTTTCTGTCCATTCGGTCCGTGGATCGACACCGATTTCGACCCGTCCGATGCGATCATTACCTGTAAGGTCAACGGGCAACCACGGCAGATGGCATCCACGCGCGACATGATTTTTAGCGTGAACGTGTTGATCGCCTTCATTTCATCTGTGATGACGCTCCAGGCGGGGGATATTATCTTCACGGGCACCCCGGCGGGGGTGGGACCACTGCAGGCAGGTGACAACGTAGAGGTTGGAATCGAGGGCCTATGTAAACTTGTTAATCCGGTTGCGGTAATGAAGTAGGACAATCGGAAAATCAAATACCCTCGAGGTTCCTGAGCACTTTCCTAAAGCGGGTTAACTGTGCAGGTGTCAATTCTGCCCGCCTCGCCTCCAGAACATTAAGCAGAGCCCCCTTGTTGTTTAGGTCCACCGCACATAGGATGCTCTCCGCGTGGGTGGGTACATCCCGTGGCAGACAGCTCCGGATCTGATCTAGCAGGAACGGGAAGATCTTGTCTTTATACTTTTGGTCAGCAGCTGCAACCCGCGCCAATGACCTGATCCCCCAGACATGCGAAATGACCGTGCCGGTTTCCATCGCACGCATAACATCGTCAATTTGCACCCAAATTTCTTGCGGGTGGCGATCGGCAATGGTCGCCAGTCCGATCAGGGCACCCCAGACCATGCGGTTTTCCTTGCTTTTGAGCAGTTTTAGGAAATCACCCCAATAATCAGCGATCAAGCCAGGGTCAAGATAGCCGATTTCATAGAGCACTTTCAGACAGTCACTGCGGATGTTTTTATTTTTATTTAGCAGATTTATGGCGATTTCTCGAACACCATCCACATTTTTAGTTTCAACCAACTCTTTCGCCAGGACCTGG
>JBGOZL010000094.1:0-6779 GCA_041480185.1 Anaerolineae bacterium | reverse complement strand
TGAAGGTTAAATCGCTCTCGGCTTGGGCGAGCGGGTGATCATCAGGCAATTCCCTGCCTGCCACCCCCAGGACATAATACCCATTACCCTGCAGTTCTGTAACCTGCTGGCGGACTGCCTGGCAGCGTTGATCCGAAAGCGAATAATCCTGCGTTCCTTCACGGCACTTGGAACAATGCGCCAATACCGGACCGGGCGCTCCCTTCGTGATGGAGACTTTTTGACCATTTTGGATTTGAATCGTGGTCATCATCTTGCGTTCGGAGCTAAAGGGAATCTCGTTCGTGCGCGGGGAGTCTTTACGCACCTGAGCCAGATCCAAACCGGCAGCCAGAGCCGCTTTTACGAGGGCAGTATCCACCGGGTCACCCTGAACCTCGCTCCCCACCTCCCCAGGCTGGGTAGCTTCGTTGCATAAAATGCCAGCCCGCAGCAGTTCGAGAGCGTCGGGGTTTGCCGTCAAGACTTGAGGAAGGTCCACCAGATTTCCCCCAACGAACATTTTTTGGAGTGTCATCAGGTTTTGAGTGAGGGTACCAGTCTTGTCGGTGCAGATGGTGTCCACCGAGCCGAGCGATTCCACCACCTACAAGCGACGCACCACCGCCTTACGGCGGGCCATCTGGCGAGCGCCCAACGCCAGGGCAAAGGTCAGCACAATCGGCAGACTCTCAGGGATGGTGGCAATCGCCAGACTGAGGGTATTGAGAGCCACATCGACGGGCGGCTCATGAAGGAAAAAAAGTAGAATAGCGGCAACCACCACAGCCAGGGAAGCCACAATGACGGTCATCTGGCGGGCCATCTTTTGGACCTCGACCTGGAAGGGAGTGGGACGCTCTGTCATCAGACCGAGAGTGCCGGCAATTTGGCCCACTTCCGTGGCCATCCCGGTGCGAACGGCGACAGCCTGACCAGTCCCGTGCGTGATATACGTGGAAGCGTAAACCATGCTTGTGCGTTCTGCCAGAGAGGCGTCGAGGGCGACCGGCTCCGGAGATTTATCCACCCCCACACTTTCACCCGTGAGCGCCGACTCGTCCGTGCGCAGGCTGTGCGCTTCGATGAGGCGCGCATCCGCCGAGGCCTTTTGCCCATGCGCCAGGACCAAGATATCACCGGGGACGACTTCTGCAGCATCTATTTGACGAGGAGTGCCACCCCGCAAGACCGTTGTTTTGAACACCAGGAGTCTATCCAGTGCTTCCAACTCTTTTTGAGCGCGGTATTCCTCAAAGAAGCTCAAGGCTACACTAAGGACAATGATGCCCAGGATGAACCAGCCGGTGAGACGGCGCCCGCTTTCCCCCGGTAAGAAGCTAACCGCAAAAGCCAGGATGGCTGCAAAGAGCAGGACGAAAATGAAATAGTTGGCAAACTGTTTGAGCAGCAATCGAATGGGAGAGACGGGCTTGCGACGGATAATCTCGTTGCGCCCGTGTTCCGCTAGACGGTCAGTGACTTCTGCGTCCGTCAGACCTTCGGGACGAGTCCCAAGCTGCTGATAAGTATCTGGAATACCAAGGTTATGCCATGCGGGTGTTGTCATCTTTTTTCCTGCAAAGCAAAATTATACTTTCGAATCAGACAACGGCTTACGGAGCGTTTCCCAGAACCGGATAACCCGACGCCGTCCACGCTTGTAATCCCCCGCTTAAGCAGGATACGAGTTTGAATCCGGCCTGCTGCAGGATGGTAACCCCGCTCTTGCTCCTGTGACCCGACAGGCAAACCACGACGATGTCTTTATCTCTCGGCAATTCGCTCAACCGGTTTTGCAGTTGGTCCAGCGGGATCAGGGTGCTCCCTGAAATATGGAATTGAGCCCATTCTTCCTGGCTGCGTACATCCAGGAAGAATGCCCCCTGCTGGAATTTTTCGTATGCTTGAGCGGGGGTAATTTCTAAGGAAGCTGCGGCCTTTGGCCGGAGCAGCAGAATCCCCACGGCAGCGACAAGCAGAGCTCCAAAGCTGACCCACAGCCAAACCAAGTTGCGTTTGTGAGTTTTGTGCCGCCGGTGGGAGGCAGATTCAGCAGATGTCTGTGATGATTTAGAGTGTTTTCTGGACATGCCAACCTCCCAATTTAATACCGATCATTTATTTCGGGCTTCATACCAACCATTATGTGTAACAGTCCATCTATCGAAATCTTGAACGAATGGTTTGATATCCAGGAGTGATATTCCGTCCTACATATCCGCCTCTTCGATACTCAGGGCATTGCCTTGTCTCTTGATCAGCCTGACCACCGATAATTCAATCGGATTGGGAGGTGCTGGATAGCGGGTGGCAAATAGACCATGAAGCTGATCGCCGAGGAACAGCTTGACAATCAGTGAGTACCCCGTGAATAACTGAATGTACGGGTGCGCCCTGCGTAATCAAATTTAGCAAATTATCCAGAATGGTCATGTTTATACCCTTCCAATAGTTTGGAATAACGAGAAGCTTCTGCCACCAGTACTTCTCGCATCAGATCACATATCTCAACAATCTTGGGATTGGCGATCTCATAGATAACATACCGATAGTGCCGGTGCGCTGTGACAACGCCGCCGTTGCGCAACACCCCGAGATTCCTGGAGATTACCGCCTGCGGGTGGCTGGTTATGCGAGCAATCTCGCTCACCCGTTGAGGTCCATCTCGTAAAACGTGGACAATTTCAATTCGTATGGTGCTTGACATACATTTGCAAAGCTCAGCCTGGGTTTTATAAATAGACTGTTGCGACACATCAGCCTCCATAGCTCAGCACTCGGGCAAATTAGTAAACAATGACCGCGCCACCAAACGAGTTAACCATCGCCATCAGCCAATGTCGGCGCCAGCAGCAACCAGGGTGCTCGAGGCAAAGGCAATTCACAAGTTCAAAAGGTTCAGTACTACGTTAACACCAATGGATCCCCATGCTTCGACCGCTGACCCAGCAATATTTTTAGTCGTCTCCCGATTCAATGGCTACCGATATGATTGAAAGCCACTCATATCTTCCTCTCAATTGTGTTTATTATGACCGTAGTGTGGCAATCAGGCGCTTGGGGAAAAGCAGCATATCCAGTGCCGACCGTATGTCTGACACCACGACATCGGCAGCCGAAAGAGTCTCGGTTGCTGCGCCTTCCTTCTGCACCACAGCGATCCCTAGTGCGGCAGCTGCCAACATCATCCGATCATTACGGCCATTACCAATCGCCACAACATGATCTCGGCCAAGGTTTTCGATGTAGGCTAGCTTACTCTGCGCCTGATTCTCTACTGACAAAATAGCCACTTCGCAAGGTAAGACGGCCAAATTGGCTTTTGCTTGTCCAAATGTATCCGCCGTGACCACGTGCAAACGCAATGACTTGGCCAGTTGCTCGAGGCGTGGCATAACTCCTGCCAAAAATGCTCCGTTTTGCGCCAGCGTTCCGTTGTAGTCCATCACCAGATGATACAAGTGCAATCGCCGGTACCCCGGACTGTCAATTTCGAGCAGTGGTTAATTCTCCTGTTCGGCATCGTCGCACGATAATCCGCAGCCAAATTTCAACCAAGGCTCGGTCGCCGACCCGGGGCAATACGCTGTCATCAGCCTGGTGTACATCATCTCCTGTGTGGTACGGTCGGGATGCAGCTGACGTCTTCTCAATTTCGACCAGGCTGTCTGCATATTGAAATAAATCGAGTCGCTTTTTGGTCTGCGGTACGCTGCCTCCCAACGGGCAGGGGACGCGTTTCCGGTGCTCATACAACCTGGTTACTTCTTTCTAAAAAACAACGATTAGTGGAGACGTTCAACCAGATCAACGATGCGTCCTTCAACATACGCCATCACGGCCTCGTCAATCGAAGCGATATCGGTGACGATTGGCCGGATGCCGCGCGTCTTCATGCTCTCATAGGCACCCATTCCCATACCGCGGCAGAGCAGGGCTTCGCAATCGGCGATGGCCTCGGCCATTTGCAAGTGCCTGTTGTGAGAAGCTGGGTCCATGCCATGCGGCTGGCCGGGCTTTTCAACCGGATGGGGATCGTTGGCAAACTGGGCATGGCCAAGCTTCTCGCGTAGTTCGCGGCCGATGATTTCGCCGTTTTCAACCGTGGCTACCAGGTAATGCTGGGCACGTCCAAAATGTTGGCTGATGGTATTCCCATCATCTGTGATTGATGCAATTTTCATGGGTTTCTCCGTTTTCTAAATGATCAGACAGCTCGCGTCTTATGAACATAAAAGGGAAACAAATTTCATTCAATCATTGCTCCCTTTTTCATCCCGAAAAACTGTCATGGTCTCACATTCAAAATCGTCTGCGACTCAGGTATTTAAATGATGTCGTTCTAACCAAAACAATCCAAACAAAAAGATGGTCGAGATCGATAGCATGGCACCGATGACCAAAAAAGGTGGCAAAGGGGACGTTGTGCTGACCAGGTTAGTTTGGAAATTAATTCCTCCAGATGGCGGTTCGCCGGAGGTATTGGTGAATGGAACTAGCGTGGGCGTTGCGCAGCTTCCGGGTGTGACGCCCAGGGTCGAGGCAAATATTTGTGCCCGCGCATCATAATCGGGGTGGCAGCTATGGCAGTCGGTATAGATATCGCTAAGTGGATTTGCCATTAGGCTTTCGTGAGCCAAGTCTTTATTCATAGTGGTTGCGTTACCCCCGTGGCAATTGATGCAAATGTCTTTGCTGGCATGAATAATGTGCCATTCGCCTCTTCCACTTACCGGGTCTTCTTGTGCATGGCAGGTGGTACACGATGATGGTTGTGGAACCCCACATTGTGCATGAACAAGCGGTGTCCCAAACCACAGCAGTAAAATGATCACTGTCAGGGATGAGATGAAGAACCACCGAGCCAATACTTTTGTAGACATGCGACACTTCCTTTCGAGGTGTTTTTTTAGCCCACTATGAAAAATGGCGCTCCGTTGGATGGTCGCGTTCGTCCGACGGACAGAGCAGCAGTAAGTTTCGGGAGGGGGTGGCATCTATATTTTTCCAACGGTGTGGAAGATAGGCTTCAAAGAGCAGGCTGTCACCAGGTTCGAGCAGGTAAGTCTCAGAATCAACGCTATATGCAATATGCCCTTCCAGGCAGTAGATGAACTCGCGACCGGTGTGAACAATGGGGGTCTTGCCACTATCTGCATTGGAGGCGAGCGTGATGATGAATGGCTCTGCTCCAAAGCGCGGCATCCCCGCCCCCAGATCTTCTAGCGATCCATGTTTGAATGCAGCCCTCGGGCGGTTGCCAGCCTTCTGATGAACAACTAGTTTGTCGCCATGATCGGTCTCGAAAAAGGCGGAGATGGGCACCTGCAAAGCCTGTGCCAGCTGTTGGAGCGTACTGACACTAGGCGAAGTGCGCTGGTTTTCGATCAGGCTCAGCGTATTGACATTCAATCCGCTCTTATTTGCCAGGACGCGCATGGACAACCCGCGTCCCGCGCGCAACACACGCAACCGACTGCCCACGTCAATTTCATCATGGGGTAATCCGGGAGTGATGGAGTTATCTGATTGGGTAAATTTATTCATGTTTCGCCTTCAATTTATGAATTCAACTAATATTATAGTACTATATTTATATATTATCAAGTATCCAACTATTTTTATAGTTGTTTTTACTAATATATATCGGTTTTTTTCTTTCAGGATATCTCCATGATTTGATACGATCCATCCCTTACTTCCTCATAACGCTTGTTGATAGTCACCTATAGATAAAAACTATAGCCAAGGTGATCGTCGTCACTTACTCTCGATCATGAACAGAGTTAAGCTATATAGGAATTAAGCAAGTATTGAAGTATCTCTTATGGAACCAGTCCTTTCTGCAGAATTCCAGTCACTCGCCCAGCGCCAGGCAACACTCTGTAAAGTCTTCAGCAGTGCCCAAAGGGTGTTAATCCTTTGGTTTTTAGCTGAGAAAGAGCACACCGTCAGCGAGATTGCCATGGCGCTCGGGGCTTCCCTGCCCTGCACTTCCCAGCACCTCCACTTGATGGAATTAAATAAAATATTGGAGTCCCGCCGGGAAAAGCAGAACATCTACTTTCGCCTGGCCGACAATGATCTGCTGCGAAGCTGCCTGGTCCTGGCAAATTTGCCCAAAGACAAACTGGCTGAGAACAATCCACAACCATGAACATTTAACAAACGAAAAATGTGTACAAGTATGCCAGGTAACCAAGGCTGGATATGCACCGGCCAAAATATTTCAAACAGAACGAAACTATTTCATAAAACGGAGGTGCAATGATGACAGCAGAAGAACTTAGAGCTTTGAAAGTCGGTAAATTGGTGGATGCTCGTGGCACAGCCTGTCCGGGTCCATTGCTGGAGGCGCGACGTGGTATCAGCGAGTGTCCGATTGGCGGAGTCATGGAAATCCAGTCCTCCGACCCAGACACGAGCTTATCTGTTGAGCGTTGGTGTAAAAAGTTGGAGTTTGAATACCTGGGTGATGTCGAAAATGACGGATTCTGGAGCATTTATTTGCGCAGGACGAAGTAAGGCTGATGTGAGTAAAGAGAAAGCTGAACGGAAGAAGATACTTGTCTTTTCCACAAGCGCGATATCAGACCTTGGGATTGATATGGCGGGTAGTGCTCACATGCATTATTCGACTTCAGTTCAAGTGATTCCCCTGCCATGTTCGAGTGGGATCAAGCCGGCCTGGATTGTTCACGCTCTCGAAAAGGGATACGATGGTGTATTCATTGCGGCATGCGGAGGGGATTGTGCTTATCTACCGGATTGTACCTCTCGAACGAGTGCCTTGCTCG
>JBGOZL010000093.1:0-6786 GCA_041480185.1 Anaerolineae bacterium | reverse complement strand
TCTTTCTTGGCGTGCCAGAGGAAGCCATCGTGCTCGATTATGCCGGCAGGCGTACTTACGACACTTGCTATCGGGCGAAAGCCATCTTTGGCATCAACGAAGCCATCCTGGTGACGCAAGCCTTTCATTTACCGCGCGCCATCTACGAGTGCAACCGGCTCGGCGTTGATTCGGTGGGTGTGGAAGCCGATCTGCGCGTGTACCGTAAATCTTCGGTGCTATACTGGAATACACGCGAACTATTCGCGACTGTAGCCGCCCTGTGGGATGTAAACATCAGCCACCCTATCCCCGTGCTGGGAAACCCGGAACCAATATTTCCATGAGGCACTGAAAAAACCATGACCCGTGAAGAAGCCCTGGTCCTTGTCCGTGAATATGTTAAGAATGACAACCTAGTTAAGCACATGCTGGCGGTGGAAGCCGCCATGCGCTTCTACGCCGGAAAATTTGGCGAGGATGTGGAGAAGTGGGCTCTCACCGGCCTGCTGCACGACTTCGATTGGGAGATCCATCCCACCCTTGAAGAGCATCCACTGGCGGGGGAGCCCATCCTGCGCCAGCGTAGCGTGCCGGATGAGATCATTCGTGCCATTATGAGTCACGCCGATCATACCGGCGTGCAGCGCCAGACCCGCATGGAGAAGGCTCTCTACGCCTGCGACGAAGTGACCGGATTGATCACAGCGGTGGCACTCGTCCGCCCGTCCCGTTCCCTGCTGGACCTTGAACCATCGTCCGTCAAAAAGAAGTGGAAGGACAAAGCCTTTGCGGCTGGCGCAAACCGGGATGAGATCCAAAAAGCCGCAGCTGAGTTCGGTATCGAACTCTGGGAGCACGTGGGCAATGTCATCACCGCCATGCGCAGCATTGCCCCCGAACTGGGATTGGTGGGAAACAAACAGGGATAAGATCTCCAATTATTTCCTGGTCATCGAACCATCCTAGCACGTAATTATAACCAAACGCCCCGCATCATTTTTTATGATACTGGGCGATTTCTTTTCTCTTCGGCTTACTTCTTCTTTGCAGAGGTTTTCTTCTTCTCGTCCTTCTTCACGAGTTGGACAAATCGCTCCACTGCCCAGCCCTCGGTCAACCCGAGCAGCATATCCCCGGGCTTGACCTCCAACACAGCTTCGCCCCTCAGGGCGGTGCGCTTGCGCAGGGGAGCATCGTCGAGGCGCGCCATCTTCGGGGCGGCTTTTAGCAGGTGCAGGGTCACGATTGCGTTAGGCTTGCCCATAGACAGCCCAACCAGTGTGACGCCGCGTGCCAATTCCCAGGCGATCACGCCCTTGCCATAACGTCCCTGGGCTGGGAAGTCTTTTACCTCCACCCGTTTTCCTTTTCCGTCCGAAGCAATCAAGAACAAGTCGCCTGTTCCTGGCAGAATCTGCATCCCGACGACCGCGTCTCCCACCCCCAATTTAATCCCGTTGACACCCGCCGCAGCTAGACCCATTGGGCGTACGTCCTCCTCGTTGAAGCGAATCGCCATGCCGAGCGCCGTCGCCAGCAGAATCTCTTTCCTGCCATCGGTCAGCGCAACCCAACCCAAGCTGTCCCCTTCGTTCACGTTTACCAGGCGGAAGGTCTGAGCTGACGGACCAGGCAGGTCGCTGACGAGACTCTTTTTAACCATCCCGCCGCGTGTGACCGTCAGGAGAGTGGTTTCACCTGGGAGTTCGGATTTCCGTGAAGGCAGGGCAAATGCCGCCACCGGTACCTCGTCTGCCTGGAGAGGAGATTGCTTGTTAAATGGGTTGCCGTCGGCCAACTTTTCGGATTCCGGCAAGGTATGAACAGCCACCGCCGCTGCCAGCCCGCGCTTACTGACAAGGTAGAGCGTGTCGGTGGCATTGGCTTTAACGAGCAGTTTGGGCGCTTCAGAGCCGGAAAGACGAAAAGGTTTATCGTCACGCGTGCGGGCGAGCGTCCCATCAGGAGTCATGCCGATCCAGACCACCTTGTCCACGACCAGTTCGGCTGCTGTCAGCGGGGCTTTTTTGGCTTTGCGTCCTTTCATGCTGACAATTTGTGTCCGGCGACGATCGCCGTAAGCCGCCTTGACCTTGAGCAACTCTTCGGCTGCAACAACCCGCATCTTTTTGGAGGACTTCAGCAACCCTTGCAATTCCTTAATCAGCACCAGCGTTTCCTTGTACTCGGTCTCGATTTTTTTGCGTTCCAGTGCGGCCAGCCGGCGCAACTGCATTTCCAGGATGGAATTTGCCTGGAGCTCCGAAAGCTTGAAGCGCTTCATCAAACGCGTTCGGGCTGTTTCCACGTCGGGCGAGGCTTTGATTAGGGCGATGATCTCGTCCAAATGTTTGAGTGCCATCATCAAGCCCTCGAGGATATGTGCCCGGGCACGCGCCTTTTGCAAGTCGAACTCGGTGCGGCGCTTAATGACCACCAGCCGATGGTCGAGGTAGACTCGCAGGGCCTGTTTCAGGTTCAGCAGGCGCGGCTCGTTATCCACCAGGGCCAGCAGGTTAATGCTGAAGGTGGACTGCATTGGCGTGCGCTTGTACAGCGCGGAAAGGACTTTCTCCGGCTCCACGTTTTTTGTCAGCTCGATAACAATGCGCAAACCCTGGCGGTCAGATTCGTCCCGCAGATCGGTGATCCCCTCCAACTGCCCATCCCGCACCAGTTCAGCGATCCGCTCGATCAAGCTGGATTTGTTTACCTGGTAGGGAAGTTCCGTCACAATGATGCGACTCTTGCCGCGCTCCATTTCTTCTATGTGGGCATTGGCCTGGATCGTGACCCGGCCTCGGCCTTTGCCGTAGGCAGCCTCGATACCTTCCTCCCCCTTCTG
Source organism: Anaerolineae bacterium (assembly GCA_041480185.1). Classification (GTDB taxonomy): domain Bacteria; phylum Chloroflexota; class Anaerolineae; order Anaerolineales; family Villigracilaceae; genus UBA877. Next base: position 3,959 of record JBGOZL010000093.1, on the reverse strand, counting down.
CTCGATGATGATGCCTCCGGTGGGGAAATCTGGACCTTCAACAAACTCCATCAAATCTTCCACGTTGATGTCGTCGAGTTTTTCCCACTTTTCGAGCATATAAACACAGGCATCAGCGATCTCGCCCAAGTTGTGGGGCGGGATATTGGTGGCCATGCCAACGGCAATCCCGGTGGCCCCATTGACCAGCAAGTTCGGGATGGCGGAAGGGAGAACAGTCGGCTCGGTGAGTGTGCCGTCGAAATTGTCAGTGTAGTCGACCGTGTCCTTGCCAATGTCCGCCAGCAGGTCCAGCGCTGGTGGAGCCAGCCGGGCTTCGGTATAACGCATGGCAGCTGGCGGGTCGCCGTCCACCGAACCGAAATTACCCTGTCCATCCACCATCAATGTCCTCATGGAAAAGTCCTGGGCCATGCGCGCCATGGCTTCGTAAACAGACTGGTCGCCGTGTGGATGGTATTTGCCAAGCACCTCACCAACGATACGGGCCGACTTGCGATAAGGACTGTCTGAGCGGATCCCCATGTCGTACATGGCGTAAAGGATACGTCGCTGGACGGGTTTGAGGCCATCGCGCGCGTCTGGCAGAGCACGCGCCACGATCACACTCATGGCGTAATCGAGGTAGGCCTGCTGCATCTCATGGTCAATGTCAATTTTTCGGACGAGGCCGAGATCCATAATGGCTCCTTGAATCCACCACCTTGGGATAATGATCTTTCATTTCCTGCGTGGTGAAAGAATGTTCTATCCTCGGTTTATCTTAAGGGGAAAGAGGAAAAGCGTCAAGGAGAAAAAAAAGAGGCAGCTATTTGGCTGCCTCGTAATAACAGGGTGGATATGAGAAGTTAGTATCCACAAGGGATCTAGTCTGATGCCCCGGCATCCGGGATCTCCGTCCACTGGGAGGAACCCGCTTGGGCAAGTGCCTTTTCAACCGCCAGGAAACGTCCATGTACAAAACCGGTACCTGCTGGAATCAACTTGCCGATTATGACGTTCTCCTTCAGCCCATAGAGCGGGTCAGTGGAAGAACCGATAGCTGCGCCTGCCAGCACCTTGATAGTGTGCTGGAACGAGGAGGCCGAGAGGAACGAGTCAGTACTGAGGGAAGCTTTTGTGACACCCAGCAACAATTCATGGAACTTTGCAGGAGTTTTCCCTTCAGCCAATAATTGCTCGTTGACCCGCTGGACTTCCAATCGTTCCACAGCATCGCCAGGCAGGTAACGAGTGTCACCCGGGCGGACGACCTGCACCTTGCTCAACATCTTGCGGATGATGACCTCAAAGTGCTTATCATGAATATTCTGACCTTGCGAGCGATACACTTTCTGGATCTCGGTCATCAGGTACATCTGGCAGGCTTCCCGTCCCTGCACGCGCAGGACCCGGTGCGGGTTCAACGACCCTTCGGTCAGCGGCTGTCCATCCTCAACGTGATCGCCATCCTTAACCAGCAGGCGCAGCGTGGTGGGGATTTCGTGCTCAATCTCTTCATGCTGCTCACGTGAGACATATACCTTGCGTTTCTCGATGCGGACTTTTCCGCCATGTTCTGCTGCAATGGTGGCATCCTGCAAGGTGGCAATAATATCGCCCGCCTTGACTTCGCCTTCATCTTTCACCTGGATCTTCCATTCCTTTGGCACGTCGAATTCATCATGGATCATTTCACTTTGTTCGACGCGGACGAGGCGCATGTCTGCATATTTGTCCGACTGGATAATGCGAACCGTACCCTTGATCTCGGCGACGACCGCTTCACCCTTCGGTTGTTTGCGGGACTCGAATAGTTCTTCCACGCGCGGCAGACCGGTGGTAATATCACCGCCCGCGGCCACACCGCCGGTATGGAAGGTGCGCAAGGTTAACTGGGTACCGGGCTCACCGATGGACTGGGCAGCCACAATGCCGACTGCAGATCCCATTTCGACCATTGTGCCGCGCGCCAGGTCAACACCGTAGCATTTGGCGCAGATCCCGTGGGTCAACTCGCATGTCAGCGCAGAACGGACCTTTACTTCCATCACATCAGCCACTGAAATCTTGCGCGCCAGATCTCGATCGAGGATATCATCCGGTTCGGCCAGCACTTCACCAGTTTTTGGGTCAAGGACACGTTCAGCAACCAGGCGACCATACAACCTGGATGCCATAGATTGACCGGCAACATCGTCCTTCCTGCGGATCCAAACTCCATTGTGAGTGCCGCAGTCAGGTTCATTGATAATGATATCCTGGGCAATATCCACGAGGCGGCGGGTCAGATATCCGGCGTCAGCAGTTCGCAGCGCGGTATCAGCCAGGCCCTTGCGGGCGCCATGGGTTGAAATAAAGTATTCCTGGGCAGTCAGGCCCTCGCGGAAGTTCGAGCGGATAGGCATCGGAATGATGCGCCCAGATGGGTCAGCCATCAGACCGCGCATCCCAGCCAACTGCGAAATGGGACCGAACCCACCCTTGGTGGCGCCGGAATTGGCCATGGTGGACAGGTTGCCATCGGGGTCGAGGGCGTTGCGGACTGATTTGGCAACATCGTTGGTGGTTAGCTGCCAAATCTGGATGATGCGTTCGTTCTGCTCCTGCTCGGTCAACAGGCCGCGCCGGAAGTCCCTCTGCACCAGCTCCACATCCTTGAGTGCTTTTTCTATAATTTCCTGCTTCTGCGGAGGAACAGTTATATCAGAGACCGCAATGGTGGTGCCGGAGCGCATGGCATATTCGAAGCCTATGCGTTTGATCCCGTCCGCGGTTTCGGTCGTCACGTCCTGACCGTAAATTTCGTATACTTCAGCGATCAGGTCTTTCACGCCACCTTTTTCCAACTGCCGATTGATAAATTGAACTTTTTCCGGCAGGATGCGGTTGAAGAGGACTCGCCCAACCGTGGTTTCAATCAAGCGGGTCTCCGGTTCCGGCAGGCGATCTTGATTCTCATCGTACCACGTGGTTAAACGAGCCTTGATCTTGGTGTGTACATCCACCTGGCCCAATTGATAGGCCAAATCGACGTCGTCGATATCAGAGAACGTGCGACCATCACCCTTATGTGGTTTCGTATGCAGCATGGTCATGTAGTACACCCCCAACACCATGTCCTTGGACGGACCGATGATGGGTTCGCCGTCGGCAGGTTTCAGCAGGTTCTTGGAAGCCAGCATCAAGCGGCGGGCTTCCTGCACGGCCTTGTCAGACAGGGGCACATGGACTGCCATCTGGTCGCCATCGAAGTCAGCGTTGAAGGCGGTACAGACCAGTGGGTGTAATTGGATGGCAGAGCCTTCGATCAGTATCGGCTCAAAAGCCTGGATGCCAAGGCGGTGCAGCGTGGGGGCACGATTCAACAGAACTGGTCGGTCCTTAATGACTTCCTCAAGAGCCTCATAGACCTCGGGCCGGTTGCGTTCGATAAAGCGTCGCGCACCCTTGACATTGGCTGCGTAATTATGTGATACCAACCGTGAAATCACAAACGGGCGGAAAAGTTCCAGTGCCATGCTTTTCGGCAATCCGCACTGGTACAGTTTCAACTGCGGGCCGACCACGATCACTGAACGACCGGAATAGTCCACACGCTTGCCGAGCAGGTTACGGCGGAAGCGTCCTTTTTTGCCCTTGAGCATGTCACTCAGGGAGCGGAGTTCCCGCCGGCCGCGGCGGCTGAGTGCCTTGCCGCGCTGGCTGTTGTCAATCAGGGAATCCACCGCTTCCTGTAACATGCGCTTCTCGTTGCGGACGATCACGTCCGGTGCGCCTAGTTCGAGCAGGCGCTTGAGGCGGTTGTTACGATTGATGACGCGCCGGTACAGGTCATTCAGGTCCGAGGTGGCGAAGCGGCCGCCATCCAGTTGCACCATCGGACGCAGGTCCGGCGGGATGACGGGCAGGACGGTCAGAATCATCCATTCCGGGTGGTTGTTAGAACGGCGGAAGGCTTCCACCACCTTGAGACGGCT
>JBGOZL010000092.1:0-6791 GCA_041480185.1 Anaerolineae bacterium | reverse complement strand
TGTAAAACTGGCACGTAACGGCTTTTCAAACAAAACTGATTTGCGGATGGTGCAGGCAAGTGAAACAGTGCGGGTTGGTCCCTTCCAGGTGGAAACATTTCACGTTTGCCACTCCATCCCGGATGCAATTGGCCTGGGCATCACCACTCCCGCCGGGTTAATTGTTCATACTGGCGACTACAAGTTTGACCAAACTCCAGTGGACAACTGGCCAACAGACTTCGCTAAATTAGCGGAGTTTTCAGCGCGCGGAGTGGCGGTCTTGTTGGCCGATTCCACGAACTCCGAACGCCCCGGCTGGACTCCTTCCGAGAGAGTAATCGGCCCGGCCTTTGACGAGGTTTTTCGGAATGCATCTGGCCGCATTATTGTCGCGACGTTTGCATCTCTTATTGCCCGAATGCAACAAGTGGCGGATGCAGCAATACGCCATAATCGCAAAATTGCTTTCGTCGGTACGAGTATGGTGGATAACGCCAAGATAGCCCAAAAAATGGCCTACCTGGAAATACCTGAGAAAACACTAGTCAGCCTGGAAGTGGCCCTGCATCTGCCAAATAAAGATGTAGTCTTGATGTGCACCGGGTCACAGGGGGAACCATCATCCATCATCGGGCGACTGGCTACCGGAACCAACCGACAATTCGATGTGGAAGCTGGTGACACCATCGTGCTTTCATCCCATCCCATCCCTGGCAATGAGGAAGCCATCAGCAAAACGATTAACCGTCTAATGCGGCAAGGGGCTGACGTGATCCATGAGGCAATCTCACCGGTCCATGTTTCAGGGCACGCCAGTTCGGAAGAAATGAAGCTCCTGCTCAATCTGGTGCGCCCCACCTTCTTCATGCCTATCCATGGGGAACTCCATCAATTAAGACGGCACGCCAACCTGGCAAAACAAGTGGGCATTCCGTCTGAGAATATCGCCGTGGTTGAAAATGGACAAGTAGTGGAAATATGCGATGGCAAATTGTCATTAGCCGAGAGGATGCCCGGAGGATATATTTTTGTCGAAGGTGAAAGCGTGGGTGAAATTGACCGGGACGTTATGCGCGAGCGGGAGCAACTGGCTCGCTCCGGGATCGTTCTCATTACCGCAACGCTGGACAAATATTCCAACCGTATATTAAAAGAACCCGAGGTCATCACGCGCGGCTTTATCTCCCCCGAAGATGCAGAAACACTCGTACCTGCAGTCCAAAAGAAGGTCACAGAACTAGTAAATAATGGCGGATCAGATGATGAAAAAATCATCACGGATGCAGTAAGAAGCCTGCTCCGCAACCAGACCGGCCGACGTCCTATGATCTTTGTGGCAGTGACAAAAGCCTGAAGCGGAAAATCTTTGTTCTTTTTTGCTTCTAGTTTAGTAATTTAGTAATCCATGTATAGGATAGATTGCATTCCCACAATCAGGTGGTCATCGATTGCTTAATTACCAGTCAGGATGAACTGATTTTTACCGAATATTGCATTTAATGATGAACAGAACCAAGCTTCCCGAGAGGATAAGTAAGCTGGGAAAGCTCTGGTACGTTAATCGGATTACTTGCTGAGCTGCAGCTGGATAATCACTGTCCCGTAGGATGGGATTTCCGGTAGTGGAAGGTAATTGCTGAAGCCACCAATATCAGTGATAATTAAATCGGAATATTCTGCAGGAACACTAAGTATTGGGAAGACTTGGTATCCACCTGCAGGAATATTGCTTTTATCGAGTGACAATTTATATCCTCTGACTGGCGCACCGGAAAGGTTGATTATCACCATCACCATTTCAGCTTTGCTAACGCGGAGAATCGTATACAACGCTGATTGATCCGAATGGACTGCAATCAGGTTCCCGACACGCAGAGCTGCATGTTCATTTCGGATCTGGATAAGAGCCCGGTAGTGGGACAAGATGGAATTCGGGTCATTCGTTTCAGCAGCAACATTGTTGGTCTCCCAATCCGGACCGACCGACTCCCAAGGGATGGTAGTGGAAAAACCGCTGTACTTTTCAGCTGACCACTGCATTGGGCGGCGGATATCTTCATCCGGCTTTTGTCCTTCCAAACCCACTTCTTCACCATAGTAAATAAATGGAACGCCTGGGGAAGTGAGAAGCATAGATGCTGCAATCTTTACCTTATTCGGATCATTATTCAATTGAGTCATCAACCGGTTCTGATCATGGTTGGTTAGGAATGGGGCGAACTTAAAAGGGGGGATAAAGCTGTTAGATATCTTTTCTCGCTGAAGAGCAGTCCCAGCATTGCCTTGGCTGGCCGAAGAGACGAACGCAGATGCCAGGCCGAAATCAAATGCCAGGTCAAGCTGATCGCCTTGTGTGTAGGATGCCATAGTGACCGGATGTTCCCCCGCCAATTCACCGATAGTGACAACCATTGGATTAATCCCTTTGAAGAAAGTTCGGAATTGCTGAAACCAAGCGTGCGTTTCCGGCGTGTTCGCCTGGACCGTGCCGTCTTCGATTAGGTGCCGGGCAGCATCAAGCCTGAAACCATCAATTCCGGTTGTCTCAAGCCAGAATTTAACTGCATTCTCCATTTGCGCCGTCACTTCCGCGTTGCGAAAGTTCAAATCGGGCATGCTTTTCGAGAAAATAGCGTAATAGTAACCAGTAGTTGTTGGATACCAGACCTGCTCGCCCCACGGTCCGCTATAAACGGGTTTGGTATCTGACCAGATATAGTAGTTGCGATACGGCGAGTTCGGATCCTGGGCGGCGATAAACCAAGGATGCTGACTGGAAGTATGGTTCAAGACCATGTCAATGATGACGCGGATGCCACGATTATGAGCTTTGCTGACCAAGGTTTTGAAATCCGCAATAGTCCCGTAATCGGGGTTGACAGCCAAGTAATTCGTAACATCGTAGCCATGATAGGAGGGAGATGGGTTAATAGGCATCAACCACAATCCGGTTACACCCATATCTTTTAGATAATCGAGTTTCCCGGTAATTCCATTGAAATCGCCGATACCATCGCCATTGCTATCGCAAAACGATCGAACGAATATCTCATAGAAAACGGTGTCATTCCACCAAGGGTACCCATCCGTGCCCTGCGATAGGGCGAGCACCTGTGTGATCGGCATAACATTTGGAATAACAGTCGGCGACGGGGAAGGCAAAGGTGTCGGTGGCGGGGACGGTGTGGCGGGCACGGGTTGGAAAAAAAGAAACACTGCCAACCCTATAGCTGCCAGGAGAACCAATGCGCCGGCCATTGATATATATTTCTTCATTTTTATCTCCATTAATTGAACAAATCAATCCCGGCAGTGCGCGTCCGCATCCAGACCTTACCCCTCTGAAAAGCGATCACGGTCCCTTCAGCACCTGATGCACTGGAGTTATTAGTAAGATGAGTCTGCTATTTCTTCCCATCAAATCTGGCTACCGCGCCTCCAGAATTGGTCGGCAAGGCAGACTCCCAACCCAAAAAAATTCCTGGATGAACTTCTGTATCCCTGTCCACAATATTGTTTGCGATGCGGGAATTATCGGTACGGAAATAAGTCCAAGAGGAACCATCCAGCCGAGGGAGACCAGCATCGGAGCTAGCTACCCAGAGGGTGCCGGACGAGTCTAATAACAAATGTTTAACGGGCGCTTCGGAAGAATATTCGATCCAGGTTCCATCCCGGATCCCGAGGCGATTAGCACAGATTCCGTTTCCAAAACAGGCAGTCTGCCATTGGATAAAATATAAATGGAGTAGATTACCTGCCCTTGTTTTGGCTTGATAAAGCTCCAATTGACTCCATATAACTAATTATTTTTCTTAATAAATTCCGCACACCTTTTGATATGCGGAATTGTGATAATTTATTCCGATTCTAGCGGCCTAGTGCTCCCCAACCGGCATATTTGGCAGTGTCGGCCAGTTCCGCCTCAATGCGCAGGAGTTGGTTGTATTTTGCAACGCGGTCAGATCGTGCCGGGGCACCGGTCTTGATCTGCCCCATATTCAAGGCTACAGCCAGATCAGCGATGGTGCTATCTTCGGTCTCACCAGAACGATGGGAAGTAACTGCCCGCCATCCGGCCCTGTGGCAGGTCTCGACAGCTTCGATGGTCTCTGTCAACGTGCCAATCTGGTTTAATTTCACCAAAAGGGCATTGGCGGCATTCTCTTTGATGGCGCGTCGGACTCGGGTCGGGTTGGTAACGAGAAGATCGTCGCCTACGATCTGGATTTTGTCTCCAAGGGTTTTAACCATCAGTTTCCAGGAGTCCCAATCATCCTGGGCAAGACCGTCTTCAATGGAGACGATCGGATAATCCTTAACCCATTTTGCCCAGAATTCAACCATCTGTTCGCCGGTAAGTTTCTTGCCTTCCTTGCGGAGGTTGTATGTTTTTGTCTCTTCGTCGTAGAGCTCCGAAGCGGCGGGGTCGAGGGCAATTGCCACGTTTTCCCCCCGGCCAGCTTTGAACCCTGCTTTACTTATAGCTTCCAAAATTACTTCCACTGCTTCGTTATTAGCTTTAAGCGCCGGGGCGTATCCACCCTCGTCTCCGACCAATGTGACATAACCCTTGTCTTTAAGGACAGACTTGAGGGCGTGGTAAATTTCTGCACCCCAGCGAAGCCCTTCAGCAAAGGTGGGAGCACCAAATGGCATTACCATGAACTCCTGGGCATCTGTGGACTGCCAAGCAGTGTGTGCGCCACCGTTCAGAATGTTCATCATCGGGACCGGTAATACGTGGGCATAAACTCCGCCAATATACCGGTAGAGAGGTAAGCCCAGCGCCGCGGCGGAAGCTTTGGCGACCGCTAGCGATACACCCAGAATGGCGTTAGCCCCAAACTTGGATTTATTAGGGGTTCCATCGAGGGCAAGCATTTCAGCGTCAATGGCTTTCTGATCGGTAGCATCCCAGCCAAAAAGGTCGTCGGCAATTTCGTCATTGACAGCCGCGACAGCTTTCAGCACACCCTTGCCGTTGTAGCGTTTTTTGTCACCATCGCGCAGTTCCAGTGCTTCGTGCACCCCGGTAGATGCCCCGGAGGGAACCGCAGCGCGACCCCAAGAGCCATCCGCCAGAATGACTTCAACCTCCACAGTCGGGTTGCCGCGTGAGTCGAGTATTTCCTGACCGCTGATGATTTCGATTGTAGTATCCATTGAATAACTCCATTTGTATAATTTCGGACCAAGCGTCCGTAATTTCCAAGATACAGAGTATAACTTACTTTTCTGCCTTTATCCCTGCTTTATTCCTCGCCTCCTTTAACAACCCCACAAATAGCGGGTGCGGGCGCATCGGGCGTGAAAGGAACTCTGGGTGGAATTGGCTGCCAACCATGTAAGGATGATCGTTTAGTTCTGAAATTTCCACCAACAAGCCATCCGGGGAAATCCCAGAGAAAGCCATTCCGCCTTTCTCGAAATCTTCCCGGTAGGAATTGTTAAATTCCCAGCGATGGCGATGGCGCTCCTCCACCAGTTGTTCGCCATATGCTGTTGCGGTCTTCGTCCCCGGCTGAATTACACATGGGTAAAGACCGAGGCGCATGGTACCACCCATATCGGTAATGGCGCGCTGCTCAAGCATCAGATCAATCACGGGGTGGGCAGTGCTGCGGTCAAATTCGGTCGAGTTGGCGTCCTCATAACCCAGTACGTCGCGCGCGAACTCCACGCACATCACCTGCATCCCCAGGCATAAACCGAGATATGGGACTTTTTCCTCGCGAGCATATTTTGCAGTCTGGATCTTCCCCTCGATACCCCGCGATCCAAATCCTCCAGGGACGATAATTCCATCCGCAGATTTGACGAGGTCCCAACCCTTGCCCTTCTCCAGATCGCTGGACAGTACCCACTGAATTTCAGCCTCCAGCCCCAACGAAAGGGCAGCATGGTTTACAGCTTCCCTCACCGACATATAAGCATCCTTCAACTCGACATACTTACCAACCAAAGCAATTTTGACAACCGGTTTTGGCTTACGAACTTCTTCCACCAAGCGCCGCCACGGACTCCAGTCTGGTTTTATAGTTGCTTTAAGTCCCAGCTTTTCCACCAGGTAATCCCCCACCCCTGCTTGTTCAAGAAGGAGTGGGACTTCATATAAAACCTCTGATGTGACCATCGGGACGACTGCGCGTTTGTCCACGTCGCAAAATAATGCGATCTTCTCACTTAGCCCGTCTTCAATTGGGTAATCTGAACGGGCAATGATCATGTTTGGTGAGATACCGATTGAGCGTAATGCTGCCACTGAATGCTGGGTTGGTTTTGTCTTGAGTTCCTGGGTAGCGCCGATGAATGGCAACCAGGTCACATGAACAAAAAAGGTATTTTCCCGTCCCACTTCGTTGCGTAACTGGCGAAGGGCCTCGAGAAATGGCTGAGATTCGATGTCGCCCACCGTGCCACCGATCTCGAGAATGACAATATCAGCCCCTGATTCTTTTGCAGCCATTCCAATGCGACGCTTGATTTCGTTGGTAATGTGCGGGATGACCTGAATGGTCCCCCCCAGATAGTCACCATGACGCTCTTTCGCAATCACCTCCGCATAAACCTGCCCGGTGGTGAAGTTACTGAAGCGACCCAAACGAATGTCAACAAATCGTTCATAGTGACCAAGATCCAGGTCAGTTTCCGCACCGTCGTCCAGAACGTAGACTTCGCCATGCTGGTAAGGAGACATCGTCCCGGGATCTACATTAATATAAGGATCAAGCTTCTGAACCGTTACCTTAAAACCGCGTGATTTTAGCAATAGACCAGTCGCTGCTGCGGTTACGCCTTTCCCGACC
>JBGOZL010000091.1:0-6815 GCA_041480185.1 Anaerolineae bacterium | reverse complement strand
TGTAGCGGTTGGCCAGGCGGCGGATGGGGGCTGGCAGGGTGGCGGAAAAGAGCGCGGTCTGACGATCCTGGGGGGTTTCTGCCAAGATAGTTTCGATATCTTCAACGAAACCCATCGAAAGCATTTCATCGGCTTCGTCGAGCACCACGGTATGCACCTGGCTGAGATTGAGGGCGTTTCGGTCGAGAAGGTCAATCAGGCGGCCGGGTGTACCCACCACCACGTCCACGCCGCGGTTGAGACGGCTGATCTGCGGACCGTATGGCTGCCCGCCGTAAACGGCCAACACCCGCACCTCCTGCACTTTACCAATATCGTTAATGGCACCAGCCACCTGCAAAGCAAGTTCGCGCGTGGGGCATAACACCAGTGCCTGCACATGGCGTTCGTCTGGTTCAAGGTTGTTCAAAATGGGGAGAGCAAAGGCGGCGGTCTTGCCGGTTCCGGTCTGAGCCTGACCGATCACATCCACACCGGTCAGCATGACCGGGATAAGCGCAGACTGGATGGGTGTTGGCTCGGTGTAACCGAGCATGGCAATGGTCTGCATCAATTCAGGACGCAGGTTTAAATCAGTAAATTGGGTGGTCATCAAAATCCTCTTTCAGTGTCATTGCGAGCCGCGTTTACCTGCCCCGCACTTTGGGGGTCGCAGCGTGGCAATCTCCGTATAATCAGGAGAGTGCTTCCCGTAAGAGTACCGGGACGATGTCGCCGATTAACTTCTCGCAATGACGTAAATCAAGGGATGTTTCGATGACTCCTCGGGACTCCCGGATAATTATCGGGTACCGAAGTTCTTGCCAATCTGAGGGACTCTTGCGGGCACCTCAGCCCAACAAAACAGCCCGGTCAACTCGCCGGGCCATCATTCGAAGTCTCAAAACAATTTCCCTGGTGTGTACGCTCTCTATTCGAGCGGCACGAGAGTATACCACGATTATGGGAGTGTTGAGGATTGGAGGGGGCAATTATGTAGGTGAAAAACCAGGTAGACAGGAGATTCTCGATAAGGGTAAAATATGCGTTGGACGTGATTTCGAATAAGCGGAGATTATTTTCATTGATATGAAATATTCAAAGGAGTCAAATATGAAATCTCATCTGCTCGTCGGCCAATTGCACTTCGCCCGCAGCGAGTTCGTCCGCTGCCTTGAAGGTGTTTCCGAGGAGGATGCCATCCGCCGGATCATGCCGATGAATTGCATCAGTTGGATGGTCGGTCATCTCGCCAATCAGGAGCATCGGTATTGGGTAATTTTGTCTCGGCTAAAGGAGGTTGCCCCGGGTCTTTATGAGTTGGTTGGTTACGGCAGACCCGCCAGCACTCCCCCGCTGAAAGAAATGTGGGCATCGTGGCATAAAGTGACTGCCGAAGCGGATAAATATCTCTCTACCCTGACACCTGAGATTATGCAAAAATTCTTGCTGCGGGATGCGAAACCTGTGGACGAAAGCATCGGCACATTGCTGATGAGAAATATTTATCACTACTGGTACCACACGGGCGAAGCCTCCGCGGTCCGCCAGTTGCTGGGACATACCAATCTCCCAGAGTTCGTGGGTGAGATGAACGAGGCGCCTTATAAACCCGAAGAATAGCGGTGCGAAATTAATCGTACGATTAGAAAAATAGCCGATAATCATTCACACAAAGTCAACCGATAAGTTGTAACCAGACAACCCTCGCACCCAAGGAGAGCAAAAATGAGTATTCCTGATTTACCAACCATCCCAGAAATTAGCGGGCAAACGAAAAGCGGTATCAAGTATCACATCCTCGGAACGGTCCAGCAAACGCTGGCAGTGGAACTGCAACCCAACCAGGTCGTTTTTTCGGATGCGGGTGGCATGTCGTGGATGACCACCACCGTGAACATGAGCACCAAGGCAAGCGGAGGGTTGGGCGGCATGCTAAAGCGGGCTGTCTCCGGAGCTTCAGCATTCATTGTTGATTTCAGTGCCACCGGTGCCCAGGGGCAGGCAGCCTTCAGCACGGACTTTCCCGGCAAGGTGCTGCCGATAGAGCTGGATGCAGGGCAGTCTGTAATCATGCACAAGCACGCCTTCCTGTGCGCCGAGAAGAGCGTCACACTGGACGTATTCTTCACACGCAAATTGGGAGCCGGTTTCTTTGGCGGGGAAGGATTCATCCTGCAAAAACTCACCGGGCCTGGGATGACCTTTGCCGAACTGGATGGCGACGCGGTGGAATATAATTTAAAACCAGGCGAGCTCATGAGAGTCGAACCTGGTCACGTGGCCATGTTCGAAGGCAGTGTTTCTTTTGACATCCAAATGATCAAAGGCATTGCCAATGTCCTGGCTGGCGGAGAAGGACTCTTTCTTGCAACTCTGACCGGGCCGGGCCGCATCTGGCTACACTCCATGACCGTCAGTAAAATGGCTCATCGCTTGATGGAATACATGCCAGCGAAATCAGGCTGACGATACCAGGCGCACTAATTTCCTGTAAAGGTTCAAGTGCTGCCCTAAAAGGGCAGCACTTTTTTTTAATTTGCAATAGTTGTTATCCATCGCATTTTATGGGTTAAAAAATTCTTTTCATTCACTAATCATAAAGGTTTTTGCCTGGTTTATGCAATTCCGTCCCGGCGGAAGTTCAAAAACAGGTCCATGTAATGCTGTTGCCGGGTGGAGACAAGTGTGCTAAAATAGGACAATTATTATCTGAATATCGCCAAGAGCCAGTCAATTTGGGAACTCTGGACGAGACGGGCAGATGTCCCTTTCTATCGGATATCTGTTCTTAATTTTGTAAGGGAAATGAACTAACTCCCGAAGGGAAAAGGGAAATCATGCAGACAGCTCAATTGCAGTCAGTCCGGGCAGGCCGACAACCCCTGCCACAGAAATATAAGATACTGATTTCGGTCGTTTTTGGCATTTTCATGGTGATACTGGATACTACGGTTGTTAACGTCGCATTTCAGACGCTTCGCGACGAATTCGGAGCAACCTTGAATGATTCACAATGGATCATCAGCATTTATGTACTCTCACTGGGAATCAGTACACCCCTGTCAGCATTTCTTGCTAACCGATATGGGATGAAGCGAATATATCTGGCAGGTCTATCGATATTTATTGTTGGGTCATTTTTATCCGGCATCTCCCCCACTCTCGGCTTCATGATCGCGGCGCGCGCATTGCAGGGGTTTGGAGGAGGGATCGCTTTGCCACTGGGCTCCGCCATATTATTCCGCAGTTTCCCGGCAAAGGAACAGGGCGTTGCCCTCGGATATTTTGGGATTGCCGCCCTAGTCGCGCCAGCACTGGGACCCATCCTGGGTGGATATCTGGTTGATCAAAACCTGTGGCGGTTCATATTTTTCATCAATCCTCCGATCGGAATTGTCGGCATCATCCTGGGTTCCATCTTTTTACCCGACTTCCTTGGTGACCATTGGCCAACCATGGATTGGATGGGGTTGATTACAGAGGTCATCGGATTCGGTGCCGTGCTTTACGCTGCTTCGGTGGCGGCCAATTTCGGCTGGTCGGCTCCGGGTGTGGTCACCTGGTTCATCATCGGTGCGGTTGGTCTGATCGCTTTTACCATAATCGAGTTGTTCGTAGCCAAGGAACCCCTGCTGGATTTACACCTGTTTGGAAAACCCACCTTCCTGAGTGCCAGCCTGCTCGGATACGTCAGTGTGATCGCGGTTTTCGGAGCCGAATTTTTGTTACCCATCTACCTTCAATTCTTACGAGGCAGAACCGCCTTCGATACCGGGTTGATACTGCTTCCGATGGCCGTTACGGGTGGGGTTGCAACCATCGTGGCCGGTCGGCTCTATGACAGGTTGGGACCGCGCCCCCTGCTCGCATTTGGGTTTGGGATATTAATTCTCAATACATGGCAACTATCCCAGATCAAGGGGGACACGCCGATCAGCTGGATATTGTTCCTGCTGGCTCTGCGCGGTCTGGCATTCGGTACCACCATCCAGACAACCTTTGTAACGGCTTTATCAGCCGTACCATTACCGGTAATTGCCATTGGTTCGTCCCTGACCAATGCCACCCGCCAGGTATTCCAGGCCATCGGAGTTGCCATCCTGGCGACCGTGCTTGCCAGCACCCTGTCGCCGCAAATCTCAGCACTACAACAACAATTCCTGAACGCTCCTCCCCAGAAGGGTGTGGCTCCCGTGGCAATCTGCCAGCCAAGTGCAGGGACCACAGTGGCCGCGAATATTAAACCCGGGGATCCGCCAGCACCCATCCCTGCGCAAGTCGTGCCGCTGCTCGGCGAGGCATGCCGGGAAAACATTGCCGGTTTCGAGTTGTCCTATCGTATTACTTTTTTCGCCGCTATATTTTCCTTCCTGATAGGGCTCTTCTTGCCAGGCTGGCCTTTCAAGTGGGCCGGGAGGCGTGCGGCGGATGGTCCGGCGCCGGTGGGACACTGATGAAACAGACTTTCATCAGGTGAATCTGCAATAATTGATTTCAACATTGATCAAGGGCAGCGTATACCTTTTGCGCTAATTTCTTTCAAAATTGGCTGTCCCGGATACATTCCATAAGAGCGACCTCCAAGTCGCTCTTTTGTTTTCCACTTTTCCCCCTCCCATTCTCTAATCCCTTATCTTGTGGTTAAATTCACCTGTATGGATGCCAAAACCCTGCATGTCCTTGAATACCCCAAAATCCTCGACCGCCTGATAGATTTTTGCGATTTCTCGGCCTCGGCTGAGCTGGCACACAGTCTCCAGCCAACGCCAGACTATGACCAGGCTGTTATCCGACTGGCCGAGACAAGCGAGGCGCGCACATTACTTGTCACCAGCGACATGACCATCGGCGGCGCGCATGATATCCGCGAACAGGTGGACCTGGCCGAGCACGGCGGGGTGCTTGACCCAAAGGAAATGCTTGACGTGCAGGCCACCCTTGTCTCGATGCGCGACCTGCAGCGTTTCTTTAGCAAGCACGCCAATTCGTATCCATACCTGGCTGATATCGCCTCCCGCTTGCCGGCACCTACTGGATTGATAGAAGCCATCTCACGTTGCATTGCCGATAACGCCGAAGTTGCCGACAGCGCATCTCCCCGGTTGTACGATCTCCGGCGCCAGGTTCGCGTCGCCCACGACCGGCTGATGTCCCGCCTGCAGCGCTACCTGACCGACAGTTCCACTGCGTCCAAGCTGCAGGATGCCGTGATCACGCAGCGCGACGGGCGTTATGTGATCCCGCTGCGTGCTGAGTTCAAGGGCCAGGTCAAAGCCATTATCCACGACCAGTCATCCACTGGTGCCACCCTGTTTGTAGAACCGCTAGCAGTGGTCGAACTCAATAATGCTTTTCGCGAAGCCCAGATCGCTGAACGTGACGAAGTCCGCCGGGTGCTGGCAGCGCTTTCAGCACAGGTTGGAGAACTGGCGGGAGAAATCGAGCCTGGCGTAAGCGCGTTGGCCGAACTTGACCTGGATTTTGCCAAAGCAAAATATGCAGAGGAACTTCATGGGTCAGATCCAACCCTGCTGGAGATCTCGAGCGCAAAACGTCGAAAGTTCCATTCCAATGACGAGCACGCCAGCAACACTCTCGGAGATAAGACGAGTACACCCGAGATTCCCACAATTAAACTGATCAATGCCAGGCATCCCTTGCTCGAACCGGACACGGTGGTCCCCATCACAATTGACGCCACCCCCGGTACTTTCGCGCTTGTCATCACCGGTCCGAACACGGGCGGCAAGACCGTCACACTCAAGACTGTCGGCCTGCTGGTGGCCATGGCCCAGAGCGGACTCCACATCCCGGCCCAATCCGGTTCAGAGCTACCCTGCTTCCAGGCTATCTACGCCGACATCGGCGACGAGCAATCCATAGAGCAATCGCTGTCGACTTTCTCCGGGCACATCACCAACATTGTCCATATCCTGAAAAAAGCGGATCAACACGCACTGGTCATCCTGGACGAACTCGGGGCTGGCACGGACCCACAAGAGGGGGCAGCGCTGGCACGCGCGATCCTGTCAGCCCTGCTTTCAAAGGGCATCACCACTTTCGTGGCCACACATTATCCTGAACTGAAAACCTTCGCCCATACCACCCCGGGCGTGGTCAACGCCTCGTTGGAATTCAACGTCCAGACCCTGCGTCCAACCTTCAAATTGACCATTGGACTGCCGGGACGTTCGAATGCGCTGGCGATCGCCCAGCGGCTGGGACTGCCCCAGGAGATCATCGAAGCTGCAAAAAGTGAAATCAACCCCGACGACCTGCGGGCCGACAAGCTGATTGGCGACATCCATCGTCAACGCAAGATCGCCTTCAAGGAAAGTGAAAAGGCCGGTAAAGCCCGCTCCGAAGCCCGCCGGCTGGAACACGACCTGGCTGACCAGTTGGAAAAAATTGAAGATGAGCGCCAGAAAATTCTTGAACAGGCGCGCGCTGAGGGCGAACTGGAAGTGGAGGTGTTCAAGGCGCAGTTGAAATTGCTCAAGGCGGAATTAAAACGCGCCCGCCAGCCGCTGGATTTGCTCCAGGAGGTCAGCGCCGACGCGATTCAGGCCGCGCTGGACTCGACACGGCGGCTGGGGTAAGAGCCAGCGCTTCTGCTGGACCCTGGCCTGTTCCCTGGCAAGCAGATCCACACCAAGAACTTGGTCGTGGGCGGATTGAGCCCCCAAAAGGGAGATGGCCTGTCGGCCAAGAACGTCGTGGCGCTGCTCAAGGCTTCCGGTGCTTGGCGCAAAGTGGGCGTCGAGAGCTGGGACCGGATGCCCGCACCGATCCTGGATGAACTGAGGTCGGCGCTGCCAGGGACGGAATGGACG
>JBGOZL010000090.1:0-6854 GCA_041480185.1 Anaerolineae bacterium | reverse complement strand
CTGGCCAACGGCTGCATCCAGGATATTCTGGAGGCAAGTGGCGGGCTGGCGCGCTATCAGATTGCCCAGCGCATGGAGCTCAATGAGTTCCCGTTCAAGACCGATGGGTATTGTTATGATCCTCAGACCTATTTGGGTGTTGTGAAAGGCGTTCAGCCGGCGCATATGCCCGAGGGCGCCGATTACCAGTCAATTCTGATCAAATTGAATGTCTTGCCTCACATTGCAATGCGCGATATTGACGAAGTGTGGCTGTTTGCCTTCCCGCACGCAGGATTTTACGAATCAAGCATGGGCGGAGCGGGTGCCTTTTGGTGCAATTCACAGCCTTTGACCTGGTCCTCCAGCTCCAACCGCCGATTTATTATCATGGGGTTTTCCTATGAACGGGGTGTCGGCGAAATGCTCGAATCGTTCGGACATCGGGCTGAAGCACTCGTCTCCAAGGTTTTCGATTGCCAGGAATTTGTGAACTGGACGTATAAGAAAAACCGGGTGCCTGCGACGGTTGGGCAAACCCTCAACTCGTTCCAACAGTTCATTTGTTTCGACCAGATCGCGCCCGGCAAGTCCGGTGTTGGAACGATCCATTACGCTCCCAATAGCAACCAGGATTACGATTGGAATAACCCGCGCCGTGTCCCCAGCACCTGCTACGACTGGTACAACTTCCCAAATTTTCAAAATGACGTCCGCCAACTGAATTCAGACGAATGGGGAAACGGCGACATCCGCATACATCACAAATGGTGGTTGAAGCACCTGCCTAAAGGCCCCGGGCGGACAAATGGTGTAGCCAATAATTGGTGGCAGTATATTATGGACCCGAACCAGATAAATGTATAAGGGGGATGGGATCTTTCTGGTCCGGTTTTCTTAAAATCTCAATCGACTTTTTTTACTTATTTCCTGGTAGTACCAGCGGGACATCTGCAAACGGGTGTTGGATTACTTGCACCTGCAGGTGATATGCCGTTGAGATCAGCTCGGGGGTCAACACCTGCTGGGGGGTGCCCGCCGCAGTGATTTCCCCGCCCACAAGTAAGGCCACGCGGTCAGCGTAATGTGCTGCGAGATTCAAATCATGCAGGGCAACCAGTACTGCCAGTTTGTCATGGTGAGCCAGGGTTCCCACAGTTTCCATGAAACCGACTTGATAATGTAAATCCAGGTTGGAGGTCGGCTCGTCCAGCAGCAGGATCGGAGTGGATTGGGCCAATGCCCGCGCTAGTAAAACACGCTGTTGCTCGCCGCCGGAGAGTTCACCCACGCGCCGTTCGGACAGGTCCAGTGCGTCCACTTTTTGCAGAGCCAGGCGCGCGATCGATTCGTCTTTGGCCGAGACCTGACCGAGGAAATTTAGGTGCGGCGTACGACCCATTAACACGGTCTCCCAAACTGTGAAGGCGGGTGGCATGGAAGCTGCCTGGGGGACAACTGCCAGTAAGCGGGCGCGCTGCATGGGAGAAAGCGAGAGTAAATCGTAGTGTCGACTTAAGTCTTCAATCCTGATATAGCCGGACTCCACTGGAACCACTCCACTCACGGCCCTCACCAGCGTTGATTTTCCCGCCCCATTGGGACCGATGAGCGCCAGTACCTCGCCGGAGTTAACCTCCAGCGAAACATGATCCAGCACGCGTCGCGTGGCATATGAGACCGTTAGAATTTCTACGCTTAACATGTCACATTCCTTCTTACCACCGAGTGTATTGTTACCATCAATTTTTTGTAATTTACCTCGGTAATTTCTGTGTTCTCAGTGGTAAATATTACCAATATCCCTGGTTCTTCGCGCGGCGCAGCACCCACAGGAAAAACGGGGCGCCCACCAGTGCAGTTACAATACCCACCGGCAGTTCTTGCGGAGCGATCATCGAGCGGGCGATGACATCTGCCAGCAGCAGTGCACCCGCTCCCCCGATCAGCGAGAGCGGGAGCAGGCGGCGGTAGTCTGCGCCGAACCACAGGCGGATGACATGCGGCACGATCAGCCCGATGAAACCGATGATCCCCGAAAACGATACCGCCGCAGCCGTAGCCAGGGAGGCCGCCAGCAGGATCAGGGTCCTCGCCCGTGTCACCGGTAGCCCCATCTGCTGCGCCTGGTCATCGCCAAATTGCATCAGGTTCAGTGCGTGCCCGCTCAGCACCAGGATACCCAGTCCCATAGCTAGGAACGGCAGCATCGCCAGCACCGGTTCCCAACCCGCTTGCGAGGCGCCGCCATTCAACCACGCGATCGCCCGGTGAAGTTCCCCTGTCGAACGCAGCATCAGGAAGGTCGTTATGGCGGTCGCGAAGGAACCGAATGCCACTCCTGCCAGGATCAGGTTCGTCGTTGGGACAGTCTTGCCCACCCGCGCCAGGGTATAAACCAGGAACACTGTCAACAGCGCGCCGATGAACGCCGCCACCGGGGCGGCTAGCAATCCCCAGAAAGAATACGGCCAGTTTATGCTCATCGCCAGCACTGCCCCGAGGCCCGCGCCGGAGGCCACACCTATCAAATATGGGTCAGCCAGCGGGTTGCGGAACAATCCCTGGTAGGCTGCGCCGGAACAGCCCAGTGCCGCTCCCGTCAACAGCACCAGCGCCGTGCGCGGCAGGCGGATGCCCGTCAGGATAAAGGCAAAGGTTTTTAATGGCTCGGAGAAAGTTGCCCTGTCTAGCCAGCCGATCAGTATTCTGCCCAGATCCAAAGGTGGGATGTATACGGAGCCTATGGCAATGGACAGAATCACTGCCAGGACCAAGAAGAGGAGGGTATATAGATAAGGATGGATTTTCATGGTGGCGGGGCGGGAACCATCCTGCCCCTGTTGCATCATTTGAATAGATCTGGATGGAGCAGCTTCGCCAGTGCCTCCAGCCCATCCACCAGCCGTGGACCCGGACGGCTGACCAGGTTATCGTCGAACGTAAATATCTGCCCGGTCTGGACGGCGGTCAGCGTTCCCCATCCGGGACGCGCGGCGACCTTTTCAGGCGTCTCGCCATAAGCAGAATCTCCCAGGATGATAACGCCAGGGTTGATGACCACCAGTTGCTCCAGGCTGATCTGGGCCCACTGACTGGAAAGTTCGGCACCGATATTTATGCCTCCTGCACGGTCGATGAGCAGGTCGACGAATGAGCCAGGTCCTGCGGTAAAAGGTTTGGTCGGTTCAGTGGCATCCAGCTCGTAGTAGACTGTAGGGGCGAAGGAAAGTGGTTTTAATTTCGCATCAACCGCCGCGACTTGGCTCTTTAGCGAATCCACTAATATAGCGGCTTCGGTTTCGTGCCCGGTCAGTTTGGCAACTGTCTCAAGGTTGGTATACATTTCTTCCAGCGTGGTCGGATTGGGCAGATAGTAGACCGTCAACCCTAGATGCTCCAGGGAAGCCACCAATTCGGGTGTGTTGATGCCTCCTGCTAAGACCAGGTCGGGATGCAGGGCTACGATTGCCTCCAGGTTGAAACCACTGTAACCGCCAACCGTGGGCAGGCTTAGTGCCGCAACCGGGTAATCGGAAGTCTCATCGCGACCCACCACCTGCGATCCTGCCCTGATTGCGAAAAGGATTTCCGTGTTGGCTGGAGCTAGCGAGACTACACGTTGGGCTGGACCTGTCAGGGTGACCGTTCGGTTCAATCCGTCGGTCAGGGTGACGGATGGATTGGCAGTGGCAGAGGGGAGAGTGTTGGCGGTCGGCTGGGTCGGAATGGGTGTCGGTGATGAGGTCTGGGCTGCACCACATGCAGCCAGCAGAGGGACGATCAAAAGGGCAATCACGTGTTTCCGAATCATAACATTCTCCTGGATAATCTTTTGAGAGCGTGCAGGATCAAGGTTTTTTAATGCAATTGATCCGCAGGTTTAAAGGAAAGGGATTTTGTTTGCATTGGGCAATTTTTAATTGGTATTTCCTATGGTTGGTGACAGCATTGATGATTTTCCAAAACAAAATCCCCTGTCTTGTACAGGGGAGGGGAAAAGGCAATCTGTTGCGCCGTTCCCACCTCCGTTCCACGAGAGAGTGTAGAACTGACCAGGGCGGGCGGCCTGACTTGTGGGCATCTCTGCCGACTCACAGTTGCGGGACAGTGCCGGTCTTGCACCGGCTTCGCCATTGGGCCTTCCCATCCGGGGGAAGAGGCACCCTGACCAATATTCAATTATACGAGCATTGTATTCGCATGCAGGAATTTCGTCAATGTGAAGCCTTGTCGAGTTCTTCTCCAACCTGTAAAATGAGTTAAAGCTGGACATCGTGCAGACAACCAACCCACAAACCCAAAGCAGGTTTACCGTTCTCACGGCGTGGATGCCATTGTTTTGGCTGTCACTGTCTTTTGTTACCGGCATCCTGGTTGCCAACCAGCTCCACATTTCCCGGACTTTCTGGCTTGGCCTGGTTCACTATCTACTTCCTCCCCAGTTTCATTACTTTCGGATAATCTGGGTAATTCTGGCTGTTTTCACCCTGCTTGGTGCGGTTTTCTTCCGAATATTCTATTTATCTCACAACCGCAAGACTTCCAAGCTCCCGCTTTCCACCTTGTTTCTCGCCTTCATTGCGCTCACTGTTTTCTTCCTCGGTGCGGCCCGGTTTCATTTCTCCATTCCTTTTGTCGATGCTCATTATATTTCTTGGTACAACGACCGGGATTACGAATTGCTGATCACCGGCTCGCTGACCGACCCGCCCGATGTACGCGACACTTACACAAATTTGCGGTTGAATGTGACCAGCCTGGTTGCCGGCAATCAAACTTTGCAGGTTCATGGATTGATTCTCGCCCGTGTTCTCCCCGGCACCGATTGGCATTATGGAGATGTTGTCCGCCTGCGCGGGCATTTGCAAACACCTCCAGGGAACGAGGATTTCTCATACCAGGACTACTTGGCGCGTCAAGGCATCCTTGCCTATATGCCGGATGCCGCTGCCACGCTCCTGCCCTTCACCTCCGGGAACCCCATCCTGCGCCTAGTTTATGCCTTCAAAGACCAGGCCGTCGCCCATGTTTACCGTATCTTCCCAGAGCCCGAAGCCTCGCTCTTGGCAGGCATCCTGCTCGGAGACGATAACGGCCTTTCCGCCTCGTTGCAGCAAGCCTACAAAAACACCGGCACAGCCCATATCATTGCCATCTCCGGTTTCAATATCGCCATCATTGCCGGTGTGTTCGTCTTCCTCTTTAGCCGCCTTTTTGGGCGCCGCAGGGGAGCCATCGCTGCTGTTATTGGCATCATCCTCTACACCGTGCTGGTTGGGGCCACCCCCTCGGTAGTGCGTGCAGCCATCATGGGAGGACTGGCAATTCTCGCCGGACAATTAGGCCGCCGCCAGAATGGTCTTAACACCCTGGCGCTGACCGCTGCGGTCATGGCCGTCTTCAATCCGAACATACTTTGGGACGTCGGTTTCCAACTTTCTTTCGCAGCCACCTGCGGTCTGATCCTTTATGCCGGGCCTCTCCAGAGCTGGTTCACCCGCCTGCTGGCCCACCGTCTCCCAATCAGAACTGCCCAAAACATTTCCGCTACGGTCAGCGCAACCATGTTCTTCACCCTGGCCGCCCAATTGACCACCCTGCCCATCATGGCCTACCAGTTTGGGCGCGTCTCGCTGGTTTCCATCATCGCCAACCCCTTTGTTCTACCGGTCCAACCGGCAGTGATGGTTCTTTCCGGTCTGGCTGTCCTGCTTAGTTTTATCTACCTACCGCTCGGACAGGTTGTCGCCTGGGTTGCCTGGCCGTTTGCGGCCTATACGGACCGAGCTGTAGAATTTTTCAATCGCTTCCCGCACGGGGTCATAGTTCTGGGAGACTTTTCTTTAATGTTTGTTTTCCTGTTTTTTGGGATTTTGGTTCTCCTGACTTTCGGCGGGGTGCGCGTAAAACAAGAGGTGCGCCTCGTCCTCACTCCGACTGTGATCATCACCGCTCTGGGTGTTATTGTTTTCCTGGTTTGGTCTTCTTTCTTCCAGGCTCCGGATGGACGCTTGCAACTGACCTTTCTCGATGTGGGTTCTGCCGACGCCATCCTGATCCAGACCCCCTCCGGGCGTTCCATCCTCGTGGACGGAGGACCCAGTCCATCCAACCTCGCCGGCTCCCTCGGACCGCGTCTTTCCATATTTGACCGTCGTATTGACTGGCTGGTGGTCGCTTCCACCCAGGAGCAGCAGGTGGCTGCCCTGTCGCGCATCCTCGACCGTTTCCCGGTGGGAAACGTCTTGTGGTCCGGGAACCAGGATTCTTCCTACTCTGCAGGAGCCCTGGACCGCTGGCTGGCTGACAGCGATACGCCGGTCACGACTGCCTACGCGGGCGCCGTGCTGGATCTCGGGGACGGTGCCCGGCTGGAGGTGAGCAATGTCTCACCACGTGGGGCGGTCCTGCTGGTGGAATGGCGGGGGTTCCGCGCCTTGCTGCCGGTGGGTATTAATTTCGATACCCTGTCCGCACTGGAGAGCGGCAAATCCATCGGCCCGGTGACAGCCCTTCTGCTGGCCGACTCGGGCTACGCCCCCTCCAACCCGCCGGAGTGGATCAGCGCCCTGCACCCACAGGTGGCAATCCTGAGCGTGGCTGCCGGCGACCCCGACGGATTGCCAGCTCAATCCGTGCTCGACAGTTTGTCTGGCATAACCCTACTGCGCACCGACAGGAATGGCTGGGTCTCGCTCTCCACAGATGGGGTTGGGCTGTGGGTGGATGTGGAGAAAAAATGAGTCTGTGGAAATTTCACCATGTCGGTGGCACACGCTGCGCAAGGCCAATTCATCCTCTACGGCAATGTGCATGACCGGATTCCCGTCAACGGCGCGCTGGTCAACCTCGTCACCTATGTCGAGACGGAG
>JBGOZL010000089.1:0-6857 GCA_041480185.1 Anaerolineae bacterium | reverse complement strand
GGATTACCACCCTGCTTGCTTTGAACATCCTCGAAGGATTTGACCTGCCGTCTGACCCGCTCTCTGCCGACCGCCTGCACCTGGAGATTGAAGCCTTGCGGCTGGCTTTTATCGATACCCGCTGGTATGTTGCCGACCCTCGAGATCGCGAAACTTCAGAAGAGTTTAAGACCGCTGAAATCTATCCGGTCTTGATTTCCAAGGAGTATGCTTCGGAGCGCCGGAAACTCATCGATCCAAAAAAAGCCACTCTCGACCAGCGTCTCGGCTCTCCTTTAACAGGCTCCGACACGGTTTACTTTTGTGTTGTGGATCATTGGGGAAATGCCTTTTCGTTCATCAACAGTAATTATGCAGGCTTCGGGACGGGGATTGTTCCCCATGGCTGGGGCTTCACGCTCCAGAACCGCGGGAAAAATTTCAACCTTGAGCCTGGTCATCCGAATGTGCTGGCACCGGGGAAACGCCCCTACCACACCATCATCCCGGCTATGATCACCCGCCAGGCGGATGGATCCCTGTTTGGCCCGATGGGGGTGATGGGTGGCTTTATGCAGCCGCAGGGACACTTGCAAGTGTTCCTTGCCCTGGCACAAGGCCTCGACCCTCAGTCCGCGCTGGATATGCCGCGCTTTTGTATAAAGGATGGAATTTCTGGTGGGGAGGTTGCGTTGGAAGATGGGATCCCTGCGGAGGCGATTGCTGATTTGGCTGACCGTGGTCACCCAATCCGGGAGGTCTCGGGTTGGGAGCGGGCGGAGTTCGGCCGTGGACAGGTCATCCTGCGCGACCCGCAATCCGGTGTTTTGACGGGTGGGTCGGACCCGCGTGCTGACGGTTGTGCAATGGCATTGATTTAAAATCAACTCCAAAGATTATCAATTGATTTTCGGGGGCTATTTATTATTTTCTTCCCTGGAACCGCCAATATACTTAAGTTGAATTTAATAATATAATATTGTTGCCTATTTATTCAAACATTTCCAAATTTAATTAAGGATCGAATCATGCTAATCTGTTTATGAATATTTAGGACATCTTTGCCGGTCATTGGAAAGGTCAGATCGGGCATCATTATTTTTCATTATATAAGGGAATACATTCCAGAAAGAAGTGGCGTGGTGGAAAATCAATCTGGATTGCCTAACCAGGGGAATCACAAAGTGAGTTTAATACTCACGTTTCTTAAAAAGCCTCTTGTTAAAATTGGGCTGGGAATTGTACTCATTGTTTTGCTGGGCGGCGCGATCTTCGCCATCCGTCAGACTCAGCTCCAACTTCCTCAACCTATCCAATTTCCACATGACAAGCACGTAAGCCTGGGGGTTCCGTGCCTCTACTGTCATCCTGGAGCCTTGCGCGGACAATCGCCCGGGCTGCCAACCGTTGCCAAATGTAATGGCTGTCATCAACAGGTTGCCAAAACCAGTTTTGAATTGGATAAGTTGACCGCGTACGTGAATGGGAACGAACCCATTGCATGGGTACCGGTGGCGCTGCTCCCTGATTTTGTCTATTACAGCCATCGTCCGCATATTGCAGCTGGTCTCAACTGCGAGAATTGCCATGCAGAGGTCGGTCAGATGACCGTTGCCGAGCCGCAAAAAATGAATATGGGTTGGTGTTTGGGGTGTCACCGTACCCGGTTCAAGGATGATCCGGCAATGTTGACCAAGCTGACCGATTGCGTCACTTGCCATAAATGACCGGGTACGAAAGGAAAGAAGTATGAGCAGTCAACTATCCCGGCGTGATTTCCTTAAAGTCACTGGTGCAGGTATTGCAGCCGCGATTCTCACCGGCTGTGGTCCCCTCACGCGTCATGTCACCCGGCAGCCCTATTTCCAGATGCCGGAATACACTTACAACGGTCTCAGCACTTATTATGCCACTGCCTGCCGTGAGTGCCCGGCGGGCTGCGGGACAGTCGTTCGCACCACGCAGGGGCGGGCTATAAAAATCGAAGGCAACCCGGATCATCCCGTCAACATGGGCAAGACCTGCGCTCGTGGTCAAACCGCATTACAGGGTCTTTATAACCCGGACCGTATCCAGCACCCGTCTCAGCGAACCCAGCGGGGGAGCGAAATCCAGACCCAATTGACCTGGGAAGACGCTGTCAAAGTGACCAGTGATGCTTTATCCACTAATAAGCCGGAGGAAATCGCTTTTCTGCTCGGTCTCACCTCGGACCACCTCGCCGACCTCGTCACTGATATAACCTCGGCACTCGGAGCGCAGCCCCCGCTGCGCTATAGTGCATTCGAGACCTTTGAAGCCCGCGCCACGTTGGCGCAGGCTGCGAACCAGGTTTTTGGCATCTCTACCCTTCCATTTTTTGACCTCGCCAATGCTGATGTGACCTTTTCCTTCGGTGCCAATTTTCTCGAAACTTATCATTCCCCCGTAGCCTACGCACGCGGGTTTTCATCGATGCGTCAGGGTCATACCAGAAAACGCGGTTACTTGGTGCAGTTCGAGCCGCGCATGTCCCAGACCGCAGTCGTTGCAGATGAATGGATCCCCGTGGTGCCGGGCACGCAGGGATTGGTGGCCCTTGCCATTGGTCGGTTGATCGCAGAAGCCTCGGGAGGATCAATACCTGCCGCCTATCAGACTGTGGACGTGCCCGCTATTGTCCAAGCCTCAGGGGTAAGCGATGCCGACCTGCGCCGTCTTGCCCAACTCTTCTCTGCCGCTGCCCATCCGCTGGCTATTCCTGGCGGCTCGGCGCTCGCGGCTAGTAATGGCTTGGAGGCTGGAGAGGCGATCTTGATCTTGAATGCCCTGGTGAATAATCTCGGTCTACCTGGGGGGGTCTTCCTGGCTCCTGGTTTGCCCGTCAATGAGGGCAACCCCAAAATACCAAATACATTTTTGGATATCCAGGACCTGGTCCAGCGGATGAACAGTGGAAGCATCAAGGTGCTTTTCATCCATGGGGTTAACCCTGTTTACGAACTCCCGCCTTCGCTCGGTTTTGTTCAGGCACTGGGGAAAGTTCCATTGGTGATCTCCTTTGCATCCTATCCGGACGAAACTGCCTTGCAGGCTGACTACATCTTCCCGGATCACACCGGTCTCGAAGCCTGGGGCTATCAAAAGGTTCTAACCGGTGCCGACCGGCCGGTCATTTCCGGGCTTCAGCCCGTGGTCGCTCCACTTTATGACACGCGTGCGACCGCAGATGTTTTGCTGGCAGCAGTCCAGGGGATCGGCGGTCAGCTTGCGACCGCTGTCCCTTACACAGATGAAGTCGGATTCTTGCAGGGGTCCCTTGGAAACCTCATCACAGAGCGTGGTTTTTTCAACGCACAGGACATTGCGTCTTTTTGGGAATTGTGGCAGCAAAATGGCGGGTGGTGGAACGAATCCCCCGGCTTGGGCAGCCCGGCCGCGCAAAATGCCCTGGCGAACAACCTGACCCAGTCCGCACCTGTTTTCGATGGACAGGGCGATTTCTATCTATTCCCCTTCTTTTCCACCCTTTTAACCGACGGCAGCGGGGCGAATAAACCCTGGCTGCAGGAAACACCCGACCCCACCACCACGGTGGTTTGGAACAGCTGGGTCGAAATCAACCCGCTTACGGCAGACCAGCTCGGTCTTGCGGACGATGATGTGGTGAAGATCTCCGGTCCTTTTGGGGAACTGGAGGCATCTGTTTACCGCTATCCCGCCATACGTCCCGATACCGTTGCCATTCCTTTTGGACAAGGGCATACTGCTTTGGGCCGTTATGCTCAAAACCGGGGTGCCAACCTTGCTGCTCTGCTCGGTGCCCGCCTCAACTCCGTTGGCGACCTGGCTTTGTCCTCGGTCAAGGTGAGTATCACGAAAACTGGTAAGGTTCAACCTCTGGCGCGCTTTGAGAGCCACCTTGGTGTATACGGCACACCTTAGGAGATATTCATGTCTGGAACGAAAAGCGAAAATCCTCCGCCCATCTGGGGCATGGTGATAAACCAGGATCTGTGCATTGGATGCCAGGCTTGTGTGACTGCCTGCGCCATGGAAAACAATACATCTTTCATCGGCGATAAGGATATTAGGATTGGTCGCAGTATGCAGTGGATCCATACCGAGCGTTTCTGGGATGGTCAATATCCGGATATTACTACCGGTTTCCAGCCGGTACTCTGTCAGCAGTGCGGGAATGCCCCATGCGAGCCGGTTTGCCCGGTATATGCCTCAGTTCATTCTGAGTCTGAACAGATCAATTTGCAGGTCTACAACCGCTGTGTCGGCACCCGCTACTGCGGTAACAACTGTCCCTATCAGGTGCGCGTTTTTAACTGGCGTGATTGGCCGCGACCCATCCCCTTGAACAATCAGCTCAATCCGGATGTGACCGTCAGACGGCGCGGGGTGATGGAGAAGTGCATGTTCTGCATCCAGCGCATCCGTCGGGTGGAAGATGCGGCCCATACGGAAGGTCGTCCGGTGCGGGACGGAGAAGTCGAGCCGGCTTGCGCTCAGGCTTGTCCTGCCTACGCTATTGTCTTTGGCAGGCTGGACGATCCGGAAAGTAAGGTTAGTAAATTGGCAAAGAATGGTCGTGCTTATCGGTTGCTGGAAGAACTCGGGACCCAACCCCGGATCACCTACTTAAAGGGAGATTCAAACCATGGCAACAATGGCTGAATCGATAGTTTTGCCTGATGCATCTGCCGGCGAACACGGGGATCCACGCGAGCACCTGATGCTCGACCCGCGCCCGAGGGGTGAGATGAACGCTATGGTCCTGGAATCGATGCATAAAACCAGCAAGAAGTTCTGGGGGGTGGTGATCTTCCTGGTTTTGACGATCGCATTTGCCCTGGTGGGTGCATGGGGATATATGATTGCTAATGGCATGGGTGTCACCGGCCTCACCCGCCCGGAGTACTGGGGTATTTTTATCGTCAACACGGTCTTCTGGATTGGTATCAGCCATGCCGGCACCTTTATCTCCGCCCTTTTACGGGTGATGAAGTACGAGGTCCGCCGTCCCTTCACCCGCGCAGCCGAGCTGATGACCACCTTCGGTTTGGTCCAGGCTGGCATCAGTATTTTCATGCACCTGGGACGCGTTTGGCTGGCCTACTGGCTGGTTCCTTATCCCAATGTACGCACCCTTTGGCCCAACTTTCACTCGCCGTTAATGTGGGACTTCATGGCGATCAATACCTACGTCATCGCCAGCACAATGTACTTGTTTCTGCCGCTCCTCCCCGACCTGGCGATGGCGCGCGATCGTTCAACTGGCTGGAGGAAGACCTTTTACCGGATTATTTCCCTGGGCTTCCGCGGCACGGAAGCTGAATGGAAGCATTTGAAAGCGGCCATGAATATCTTCGCATTTGCTATTATCCCGGTCATGTTCTCCGTCCACACTATCGTATCCTGGGATTTTGCAATGGCAACCCGGCCGGGTTGGGCGTCGTCTGTATTCGGCCCATATTTTGTTATAGGTGCGCTCCAATCGGGTATCGCTGCAGTCCTTATTGTCCTTTTTATGATCCGTTCGACGATGAAGAATATGAAATACTTCATCCGGCCCGAGCATTTCGATTTCCTTGGAAAATTGAGCCTGATCGTCTCGATGGCTTGGGCTTACTTCTTTTTCAATGATTACCTGGTGCCGTGGTATGGGGGGGACAAGTTCGATAAACTGTTGCTCGATTTTCATGCTCACGGGCCTTTTGCCTGGGTATGGGTCTATATGTTGATCGGCAATATTGTCATCCCCTGGGCAATTCTCTGGAATAAAAAATGGCGGCGGAAACCCTGGCTGATGTTGATTGTCGGGATCGTGATCAATGTCGCCATGTGGATAGAACGATTCGTGATCATTCCGGTATCCCTGACGATTACCCGCATGCCATTCACCTGGCGCCTGTACCATCCCTCAATTGAAATTCCACTTACGATTGGTACCTTTGCCCTGTTCATGCTGCTATATATGCTTGCTTCACGACTGATTCCAATGGTGCCGGTTTGGGAAGTCCAGGAAGGGCAGAATGCCCATACCCTACGAAAAGTCGGGAAAGCTGAAGTTACGTCTGTTAGCGAAGTAGATTGATGAGGATGGCAGTATGGCTGAAACTGTGACTCTATTAGCTCTTTTTGCAGACATCGACCCGACGGTCAAGGCGATCGACAAGCTGCACGAAATGGGCATAGCAGACAATAAAATGGACATCATCTCCGGCATCCCATTCAGCCACGAAATGCTGGGCCGGCCTAAGGTATCAACGCTCGTCCCCCGCCTGGCGATGGGGGGTGCCATGCTCGGGCTGATCGCAGCCTTGTTCTTTATCTTCGGGATTCCGGGATTATTTCCCCTGCATGTGGGTGGTCAACCGGTGTTTCCAATCCCGCCGCTCTATATTATTGGTTTTGAAATGATCATGCTGGGTTTGATGGGCACAGCTTTCCTGGGGTTGTTCCTGGCCGGCCGTTTCCCCTCTTATGAACCCAAGGTGTATGTCCCCGAAATCAGCGATGGCAAGATCGCCGTGGTTTTCCCTTGTTCGGATGAAATGCAGCCACAATTCACAGATGCCCTGATGTCCCTGGGCGCGGAGCAGGTCAGGCCGGTGGAGGCAAAGACGTTATGAATCCTGCATTCAAGCGACTGACCATTGCCGGGTTGTTCCTTTTGATCGCGTTGGTTGTCGTGGAAATGTTTGCATATGATGTGATCAAAATTAGTTGGGTCAGTTTCATGGAGATCCAGCCTGCTTTCCAGCCCATGTACCAGCCCTTGCCGGTCGCTACAGACGCGATCCCGGTTGAAGGAGTGGCTTACAGCTTTGATTTGGGGGTGCCGCTTAATCCTATAACACCCGACCAGACCTCAATCCAGCGCGGGG
>JBGOZL010000088.1:0-6876 GCA_041480185.1 Anaerolineae bacterium | reverse complement strand
GGGGAGTGAAATGCAGACCGGCGGTCGGCGCCGCGACCGAACCAGAATCACGCGCATAGACGGTCTGGTAGCGCTCCGGGTCCTTAAGGGTTTCGCGGATGTAAGGCGGAAGGGGGACGTTGCCGATGATGGGGAAATACGGCTCGATCGGTTCAGCAAAACGGATTCGCCGTCTGGACCCCTCTAGGACTCCCACAATTTCCGCGGAAGGACCCTTATCGATGGCGATGATCCTGCCAATTGTTAAGCCCTTTCCGCCCACGATGCATTCCCAGGTTAGGGTATCTTCTCGCCGGATGAGAAGGATTTCTAAGCTCCCGCCGGTCGATTTCCGGGCATATATCCTGGCCGGTATGACGCGCGTCCGGTTGATGACCAGTAGGTCACCGGGGCGCAGATATTGACCGATTTCGCGAAAGATCCGATGCTCCATCGACCCGTTGGCACGGTTTAATACTAGCAGCCGTGACGAATCGCGCGGCTCCACGGGGGTTTGGGCGATGAATGAAGTAGGAAGATCGTAATCGAAATCGATAGTTCTCAACGAGGTCTATATCGTCTAGGATGGAAACCTTTTCGCAGGATTTAACCCGGTCTTTCAGAGAAAATAAAAATTGACTCACTCGCAAGGTTATTAAATATGGTATTCAATTTCATTCTACGTACCCCCGCTTATCACAATAATTTTGGTTGTGTAGATTCGTTGTATTCCACACCCAGGTGTTCGTAAGCCGCCTTGGTGGCTACCCGGCCCTGCGGGGTGCGGTCGAGGAAACCAAGTTGCAGTAGGTATGGCTCGACCACGTCCATGATGGTCTCGGGTTCTTCGCTAATGGCAGCCGCAATGGTATTCAGACCCACAGGTCCGCCATTATATTTTTGAATCACGGTTTTAAGAACTCGCCGGTCCAGATCGTCCAGGCCGAGTGGATCGATCTGCAACAGATCGAGGGCGTCCTGTGCTCCTGCTCGGGTCACCGTCCCATCTGAGCGCACCTGGGCGAAATCCCTTACGCGGCGTAGAAGGCGAAGTGCCACGCGTGGAGTGCCGCGCGCCCGCCTGGCGATCTCTTCCACAGCGGCCTCATCAGCTTCTACGTTCAGCTTGCCTATTGCACGCCTGACGATGGCCTGCATCGCCTTAATATCGTAATAATCCAGGCGATAAACTGCTCCGAAGCGTGCTCGCAGCGGAGCAGTCATTAGCGCCAGGCGAGTTGTGGCGCCAACCACCGTAAAACGCGGCAGTTTCAGGCGGATGGATCGCGCCGAAGGGCCTTTCCCAATAATGATATCGAGGGCGTAGTCTTCCATCGCTGGGTATAAAATTTCTTCCACTGCCTTGCCAAGGCGGTGTACTTCGTCAATGAACAACACGTCGCCTGCGCGCAGGTTGGTCAAAATGGCAGCCAGGTCGCCGGCACGTTCGATTGCCGGTCCCGAGGTGACCTTGATGTTAACTTGCATCTCGTTCGCAACCACGTGCGCTAGGGTTGTCTTCCCCAGACCGGGAGGCCCATAGAACAATACATGGTCCAGAGCCTCTCCCCGCTGGCGGGCTGCCGCGATCAGGATGGCAAGGTTTTCTTTTACCTGTTCCTGCCCGATAAGATCGGAGAGCAACTGCGGTCGCAAGGTGGTATCCAGCCGGTCGTCAGGTTTCGGTTCCGGATCGAGCATACGGACTGGTCGCGGGTGCTCTGTCAGGCGATTCAAGGGTTCGGTCATGAGTAGATTATAACCAGAAAAGGGCTTTCTGGTCGCTTGTGTGAATTGCGATTTTCCAGTATCCTTAGCCCATGGAATCCCGCATTAGTATCATTACCCTAGGGATCTCTGACCTGAAAAAATCCGTAGCTTTTTACCGCGACGGCCTGGGTTTACCAACGAATTATAAAGAGGGTGAAGGAATTGCATTTTTCCAGTTGAGCGGTACCTGGCTGGCGCTCTATCCATCCGATGCGTTGGCTGGAGATGCATGCCTGCCTCCTGACCGAACCCGGTTTGGTGGATTTACCCTTGCCCACAATGTTCAAAGCAAAGAACTCGTGGACAAGATCATCAGCCAGGCGTTGGTTTCAGGTGCCACCCTTCTTAAACCTGCAGCTGATACCTTCTGGGGAGGTTATTCCGGGTATTTCTCCGACCCGGATGGTCATCCCTGGGAGGTGGCTTGGAATCCGTTTTTTCCCTTGGAGTAAACCGTGAATAATTTAATCGCCTTCCCGAAAGGCTTTATATGGGGTTGCGCTGCGTCAGCATACCAGGTGGAAGGTGCCTGGAACGAAGATGGGAAAGGACCATCTATTTGGGATACATTCGTGCACTCTTCCGGACACATTATCAATAATGAAACTGGTGATCAGTCGGTTGACCATTATCACCGTTATGTGGAAGATGTGGCTCTCATGAAGAGACTTGGCCTGGATGCCTACAGGTTTTCTGTCTCGTGGTCTCGAATCCTGCCAGCTGGAACCGGAACGGTCAACCAGGCTGGTTTGGATTTCTATGACCGGCTGGTGGACGAGTTGCTTAAGCAAGGAATTGAACCTTACATCTGCCTGTTCCACTGGGACCTGCCGCAAACGCTCCAGGATCAGGGTGGCTGGCCAAACCGGGATACCGCACTCGCCTTCGCCGAATATGCCCGCGTAGTCACCGAGCGCCTGAGCGACCGCGTTAAAGTCTGGATGACACATAATGAACCCTGGGTGGCTGCTATGGCCGGGCACTTTTCAGGGGAACACGCTCCTGGGGTTAAAGACGTCCGGTCTGCCTTCAAAGCCTTGCACCATCTCCTGCTTTCCCACGGGTTGGCGGCTGAGGCCATTCGTGCCTATGCAAAACGATCGGTCAAAGTGGGCATTATCTTAAATCTGAATCCGGTTCACCCCGCTTCCGAAGCGAAGAAAGACCGGGATGCCGCCGCAAGGATGGATGCCATACTTAATCGGGCTACTCTCGATCCCCTTTTGAAAGGGTCTTCCCCCGCGCAGGAATTTGCTGTTGGTAAATTGCTCTCAAAATCCCTGATCAAGTCTGGCGACCTAGAAAAGATTCACAGGTTGGATTTATTGGGAGTCAACTACTATACTCGCACTGTTGCTAAATATGACAAGAAATTCCCGGTGATTGCTGCCTCACAAGTCCAGCCAGAAGGCAATGAGTACTCCGGCATGTGGGAAATTTATCCCGAAGGCATTTACGATATGCTTATGCGCATTAAGCGAGATTATCTCACCGCGTCTCCCGCTCGAAAGAGAATGGATCTAAAAATTCCTGAAATCATGATCACCGAGAATGGCGTCCCGGTCCCCGATGGTCTTGACTTTGATGGCCGCGTGCGTGATGAACGCCGCATTCGCTACCTGCGTAATCACATCGCCCAGGTTTATCGCGCCATGCAAGATGGAGTACCGGTAAAAGGGTATTTCCATTGGTCGTTGATGGACAACTTCGAGTGGACGCATGGCTACGGTCAGCGCTTTGGACTAGTTTACGTCGATTTTAAATCCCAGGAGAGGATTATTAAAGATAGCGGGCACTGGTTTTCCGAAGTCATAAAACAAAACGGTTTCGAGTATTAATCGATGGATTTGCACTACATTACAGGTGTGGTACTTGGGATTTTCGGGGGTCTCCTGACACAATTTGGTCAGCTTCTTGAAAAGCGAGCCGTCAACCAATTTCGAAAAGACAGCCAGGAAAATGGGTTCTTCCGCCGGCTTATAAAGAGCCCTGTCTGGCTGTCAGGAGTATTTTTCGGGCTGGGCGGCGGGACGGTTGCCTACATGTTCGCCCAGAGCCTGATAGGTCCCGCGCTGACTCCTGGTTTGATGGCGAGCGGGTTGGTTATATTGGCTGTCGGCTCCGTCCGGATGAACCAGGAGACCTTGAATACCTCTGAAATTATTGGCATTGCCCTTATGATTCTTGGCATATTGGCGCTCGGCCTGAGCGGGCTGGCGATTAATTCAGCCCAGGTCAGGACCACTCTTACAAACCAGAATGCACTCCAAAGGATTGCCGTCTTCACGGTTAGTTTTTTCCTGATGAGTTTCATTACCCGCAGCTTGGCTCCTCGCATTAAGGACCGCCGGGGGATGCTGATTGCTTTGGCGAATGGATTCCTCTCGTGTTTGTCCGATTTCTGGATCAATCCACTTCTTGCATTGATTGCTGTCGTTTTGCTCGGAAAAAGTACTCCTTTTCAATTCATCATTTTCACCATTGCCTCAGTAATACTGGTAATGGTTGCATCCATCGTCACTTGGACAAACCAACTCGCGTTTAAGTATGCTCAGGCGAGCAATGTGGTTCCGGTGGCACAGGTGCCGATCCAGATTGCCCCCATATTGGTTTATTTCTTTATCTTTGCTCTGACTCCGCCAAGTTCCATTTCGGTTGTCTACATCCTGACTGGAACCATCCTAACCATCATCGCTGGTTTCTTGTTGGGGCGAAGGCGGGAAGATCCCGTTGATTAGGAGATCATCAATGCGTCGAGTCATCCTTCCTTTACTCGCCTTGCTCATCCTGTTTAGCGTGGTTAAACCGGTATCGGCCAATGCAACGATCCGAGTTTACTATGCAGGCCCTCAGGATAACAGCGTCTATATCGCCTTGACACTTGCTCCTCAGGGGACATTTGCTTTCGTGAACGATCCGACCCAGGCGGACGTATTCCTGCTGAATGGCACCATCCCGGACCCGACCGCGATTTCAACCCAGGTGCAGCGCGGGGCAGGGTTGGTGCTTATAATGGGTCCGGGGATGACTGCCAGGGATGTTGAAACGATCAGCGGCGTCCCGGTTACGTTGACAGATAAGACAGATGCTGTCAGCTTGACGGAAATAAAAATAAGCGATGCGCTTGTCACCCAAATCATATGGAACGGCTCACCGCAAGTCCGCGACCGGATGGAAGTGCTTACCCCCCTATCATCGGTGCAGCCATTGGTCACAGCCTACGAAAGCGGCGCCTGGGTATTGTGGGCTGGGAACCATCCAAATCTCTATTTTTTTAACGCTTTCCTGACTAACTATACAGACCCACAAACACATAAAACATCCGCTTTCAACCCACAAATCCAGGAATGGGCATATTTTAATTACTTGATTTATCACATTGTTGAGCGGGCTGCAGGGCAGATACCTCTGTCGTTCGCCGATTACCCGGCCTCTCCTGTCCCACACTTTGGCGACCGGAACCTCCTGTTGATCCTCATGGGATTGATGATGGTCACCACCTTCGGAGCGTTCTTCTTGGTACGGCGCTACAGCCTTAAACATCCGGAGGAGTTGGATAAAATCGTTTCAGACCGCGCCAATTTCGAAGTCCGCGAAGCGAAGACGGAATGGGAAGAGGTGGGCTTTCATCGCCCGCTGGGTGGGTTCCTGGTGGCGTTAAGCATTGGTCTTGTATTCTTCATACCACTTATTATTTACCAGAACCTGATCCTGCCAACTTACATCCTTCCGTCTGCACAAGCTCTGGGCATCTGGGGGCGTGTAACCCAATTTTTCAACCTTGCCTGGACCTTCTTCGATATGGGGACGAGTATTGCCTTCATAAAGTTTCTCTCGGAGCATCGCGTTAATGACCCAAAGAAGGGCATCCAATATGGACAGGTTTTTGTCTGGTGGCAGGCTCTTTCGGGAGCGGTGCAAGTTGCCCTGGTAATTGCCCTGGCTAGTACGGTTGCACCACGGTCGGCTTACGCGCTGTATGCCTGGAGTGTGATTATCCATTCATTCATTCAAATTCCTGGCTTTTACCAGGTGATGAGGCACGCACTGACAGGCTTCCAGCGACTTGATTACAGCCGCTTGCTGGATATTGCCTTGAATGTCTTCCTGCCAATGGTGGTACAGCCGGTCTTTGTAACCATCATGTTCGCCTGGGGGAACTCCCACCCTGTATGTGGGGGGGCGATGGGTGGTCTGTTTGGGTTGGGCATCGCTGCCTATGCAGCCGAATTATTGACTTTCCTGCTCGGTTGGTGGCTCTATCGTCGGGTGGGATACAACGCGCGCATCCTGTTCCTGGCACATTTTGATTGGGAGGTTGTCAAGACCAGTTTCAAATTTGGGGTATTCGAGATGCTTGGATCAGCAGCCTGGTCCTTCGGGCAAGCCATGGAGATTGCCATCACCCAGGCGCGCCTGATCAATTACGCCGAAATCTGGGGGAACTGGGGACTAGCGCAGAATTTCATTTTTGCGTTCAATGTCACCCAGACGCTCAATGACGGGGTTATGCCGGCAATTTCTGAAGCAATTTCCCACGGCAAGCGCATTTTGAGCCAGTATTATAGCGTGATGGCTTACAAGTACAACGGCCTCACCAGTGCATTCATCGGGGCTGTCCTGTTGGCGGTGGCGCCAAAATTCATTATTGGGTCCAGCGGAGTGGAATTTCAACGTGCGGCGATCTATGTGATCCCGCTAACCATTTGGGGAGCGGTCCAGTTCCCTTCCTGGGTGGGAGATAATGTACAGTTGGGTGCTAACAAACCCTGGCTCAAATCCATCCTGGTCTTTTCAGAGCAAATGATCCGGGTATCATTGGCCTTTATCCTGCTGGCGCGTTTCCAGGTGACCGGGTTGATCATCGCCTATTTTGTAGGCTTATTTTCCAAAGGTTTCGCGGCATACTTCATCAATCATAAAGTTTGCTTTCCGCAACGCTTCTATATTTGGCAGTCACTGGTTGCACCCCTTTTAGCTGGAACTGCCCATTTTGGCGTCTTGTGGGAACTCAACAACTTCCTCTGGAAAGGCGACCAGATTACCAGCGTTTTGATCTTCTTCATTGGGATCCTGCCGAGTTTCCCCCTGTTCATGTTCTTTTACGGGCTTTTTGGTGGTTGGGAT
>JBGOZL010000087.1:0-6876 GCA_041480185.1 Anaerolineae bacterium | reverse complement strand
GGCCAGTTTCGCTACCCGCTCTTGCAGGATGCGCCGTGGCTCATCTATGCTGATACCCAGCAGCCTGCCCTGGTAGCCAAATATACGAGATCCTAGCAACATCCCGGCCTGCGTTCCCCCGGAAGAGGATGCAAAGACGATCCAATCGGCGTTGACTCTCTGCGCGATAAATTCCTCCATCGCAAACACGTAACCCAGCACTCCGGTTGGGCTAGATCCCCCGTAAGGGACTAGATAAGGTTTTCTCCCCTGCGCGGAAGTTTTCTCAAAGGTTTCCTGCAAGAGCGCGTCCCGACGGGATTTCTCCACCCAGAAGATTTCCGTCTCAAAAAGTTGGTCAAGCAGCAGGTTGGCACTGGCTTGTGCTGGAGGCTCGCCTACCAGCACAAGAATGCAGCGCATACCATATTTGGCCGCTGCGGCAGCCGTTTGGCGGCAGTGGTTGGATTGAAGCGCCCCGGCAGAAAGCAGGGTGTCTGCCCCCTGAGCCTGAGCCTCGGCGACCAGGAATTCCAATTTGCGGGTCTTATTGCCGCCAAACGCAAGGCCGGTCTGGTCATCGCGTTTCACCAGCAGTCGGGGACCGCCGAGAACTATGCCGAGACGCGGCAAAGTTTCAATTGGAGTTGGCAGGTGGGCAAATTTTAATCGGGGGATCATAATTTTTCTTGGATTTACCGCGAAGATGCGGAGGAGGAGAAGTTAATCATATAAGACTTATCGCATCAGGGGTTATATTTCAGAAAGTTCATGTTTCGTTTTTGACTTACCGCGGGCTCGCATGATGTCCATGATTCGCGGCAACACTTCAGTGTACATCCTGTAAAGAACTGGGTTCGGGGTGAAGTCCCAGGCCCCGATGGTGCGTGAAACTACCCCGCCCAATCCTTCCTTGAAGCGGAAGACTCCCCACAATCCATCGCTTTCTTTAAACTCGTCCGGTGCCCCCCACAGGTTGTAAACTTGGCAGCCGAGTGCCTTCGCCCGGCGGATGGCTTCCCACTGGAGCAGGTAATTCGGCATCTTCTCGCGGTGAGTCTCGCGCGACATGCCGAATAGATAAATAGCCTGCCCGGAAAAATAAAACATCGAAACCGCACCCACCACTTCATCCCCTACTTCAGCAATCAATGGTTCTGTGAATGGCTGAAGGCTGTGAGCTGAATATGGAACACTCATAAATCCTCGCCAGACGGTTTGGTAGTACCCTTCTTCCCGGATTAAAAACCCGTCCCGCACTGACGTTTCTGCATACATTCGGTACATCAATTGCAGATCATCCACTGTCCCCACCCTCACTGTGACGCCCTTCGTTTGCGCCAGGCGGATGTTATAACGGGTCTTTTGTTTCATGCGGCTCACTATCTCATCTTCCGATGGCGTCAAGTCGAGCAGGACGGTATTACGGAACTGAATCTGATCCTGTGAAAATCTCCACCCGTGGGCATCCAGCTCAGATCTGACCGACTTCCCGCCATCAACCTCGACCGCATCGGCTGCCCCAGGGACTCCGGTCCCCAGCACCACATCAGGGTCAATTTTTATAAAGATGGCGCCCTGGCGTTTAGCGAAGGCGCACAAATCATCCAGCACTCTGTGGCGCAGAGCAACATCCAACCAGTCCATAAGCGGACCTTTCGGGATGTAGAGCACGCACATTTTTTTTGCAAACCCGGCGACCGGCAGACTGCGCTTCAAAACCATCGCAGCCGCGACCGGGTTTCCCTTTTCATCCTGCCAAATACACGGCATTGCCTGCCAGCCGTATTTGATTTTCACTTGTGACCATTCCCAGGTTTGAAGGAGATGGGCGAGTGGCAGGGAGGCGATAAGTTCGTTCCAGGACGAGGGGGTGCCGGTATACGGGTTCATGGTGTCAGTCTGCGCCGGAAGCGGGGAAACGCCAAAGATAGAGCTTGTAAAGCAGAGGGTTGTAGATGCGGTCCATGGTCGGAATGGCATGTTTGATCGAACCACCGAAACCTCGTTTGAAACGATATACTCCCCACAGCCCATCTTCGCGTGCCTCAGCATCGTCTTCCTCGACATCTGTTGCTTCGTCGGGGATTCCCCACATATCATATTCTTCACACCCTTGAGCATGAGCCCAGCGGATGGCTTCCCATTGAAGAGGATAGGTTGCCTTGCGGTTGCGTTCAACATCTGAAGACGCACCGTAGAAATAGTAAGACTGCTTGGAACGGGCGAAGACCATCAAGCAAGCAAGTGTGCGATCCTGAAAATCCGCGAAAAATAGTTCGCACATTCCCTTGGGATGAAAAAGTTCATATGCCCGGCGGTAATATTCCTTTGAATGGACGTGGAATTCCTCGCGCTGCCCGGTTATTGTCATGACCCTATAGAAGGTCTCTATATCGTCCGAAGGATGGACAATAACTTCTTTGCGACCTGCCAGCCGGATGTTGTAACGAGTCTTGGGCTTCATGCGATTGAAGATATCATCTTCGCTGCCGTGAAGGTCGATGACCAGAGTGTTGAGCGGTTGAATGTGCTGGGGGCTGGTGAAAAAACCTTGCCGGTTATAAACTGATGTCTGCCCATGCTCCTCCCAACCGTCCGGTTCGATTTTCATGAAAACAGCGCGATGGGCGCGGCAAACATGGTCCAATGCAGACCAAAAACCAAGGCTCGGATATGATGCAGTTACCGGACCCTTTGGAAGATAAGCCAGGGTAAACCCCAAAGGCAAGTGACGGAAAAGAATTTGCGCCCCAGTTTCCCCCTCAACTATATGAACTGCTTCCCAACCGAAGGCGGATTTCAGTTGGCCCCATTCATCCGATTGCAGGAGGTGGGCTGTGGAGTGATTTGAAAGGAAGGTATTCCATTCGGAATGATTGATCTCGGGCACAGGGTGTGACTCCTGAGATCAGACGAGTGAGTTCATTTCCAATGGTGGGTGGGACCGAACACTTCCCTCCGGGATTGTTTCGTCCAGCAGGGAAATAATAGCGGAAGTCTCACTCTCAAGGGACAGATGGTTAAGTTCTTCTACAGTGCGGGATAAATTGGGTGGAATATTGGACTCTTCTGCCTCAACGCGGAAGACATCCGGGTGTGCAGTTTTTTGATACTCCGTTCCTTCTTCCCAGAGATCTTCACTTAATTTCTCACCTGGACGGATGCCGGTAAACACAATTTCAATATCCTTGCCTGGTTCAAGGCCAGAAAGTCGGATAAGGTCCTCGGCAAGATCTAGGATGCGGACCTGCTGGCCCATGTTGAGGAGGAAGACCTCTCCTCCATGACCCATGGCAGACGCCTGCAGCACCAGATAGACAGCTTCTGGGATCGTCATAAAGTAGCGCTTCATGTCCGGATGAGTGATCGTTATAGGTCCCCCGTGAGCAATTTGCCGCTTGAATAACGGGACTACACTGCCGCGGCTGCCGAGAACATTCCCGAACCGGACAACTGAGAAAGCCCGTCCGGTACGATGCGCTGCATCCAGTACGATCATTTCTGCGATGCGTTTCGTAGCACCCATTATGTTTGCTGGACGGACAGCCTTATCAGTGGAAATAAGCACCAGGCGTTCGGTGTCGGTGGCTGTAGCTGCATGGCAAACATTGCGTGTCCCAATCACGTTGTTGGAAATGGCTTCTTCGATGTTGCTTTCCATCAAAGGGACATGTTTATGTGCTGCAGTATGGAAAACTACCTGCGGGTGAAAACTGTCGAAAATACTGGTTAAACGGGGCACATCTCTAATGTCGGCTATTACCGTCTGAATGGGCAAGTCTGGGAAATTTTCATGTAATTCAAGCATGGCTTCAAAGATACTGTTTTCACCGTGTCCCAGCAAGATAAGCATCTGCGGACCCCAGCGAGCTATCTGACGGCAAATTTCGCGACCGATCGAGCCACCTGCGCCAGTGACGAGGATACGTTTACCGGTCAGAGCTGCTCCGATCACCTCATTCTGGATCTGGGCTGGTTCTCGTCGCAACAAGTCGGTGATATCCACTTCGCGTAATCGGTTTACGCTGACCTTTCCGCCGATCAATTCGTACAACCCAGGCATCGTGCGGAATGGCACGCCTTTTAGGCGGCAAATATCCGTAACCATACGGATAATATTCCCGCCGGTACTTGGTATGGCGATAATTACCTCGTTTACCGGACGGTTATTCAAGGCGCGACCCAGGTCGTTCAGTTTCCCGATAACAGGAACGCCATGAATTTGATGTTTAAGTTTGGCAGGGTCATCATCAAGATAACCAATTGGATGCAACCCAAGTTGCGGATTGCGCTGCATCTCGCGCACAACCAAAGCTCCCGCATCCCCCGCGCCGATGACCAGTACCTTGCTGGCTTTGCGGGCTTGTGGTTTGGCGTTTGCCGAGCGTGTTTCTGAGATTAACCGTAGTGAGAAGCGAAAGCCGCCGACTCCTATTAGAGATAACAACCAGTCTATGAGCAGAACCATGCGCGGGAAATTGATTAGACGGGTAATGAGCAGAGTCATCATGATTGTTGAAAAGACTATTGTTGCTGCCGTTACCGCCATGACGATCACCAATAATTCATTAATACTGGCGTACGCCCAAAGGCGACGGTATAAACCGAAGAAATAATAAATGCTCAACTTAACCGCCAGGCTTATAGCGATCATCCAATAGACGGCTAAAATATACGAGTAAAAGTTAATATCAAGCCGCAGCGCAAAGGCCCCCACCACTGAAGCGATGGTCAGAAAAATGTCAAACAATATGAGATACCGGTTAGGAATTTGTGCTTGAGGTCTTACTTTCATATTCTTATCATCCATTCCATTGTTTGCGCCAGGCCTTTTGTAAGTGAGGTTTCTGCGCGGAATCCCAGAGACACAGCTGCTTTTTCAGGGCTGCCAACCGAACGGTAGATATCGCCCGAGCGTGGAGCATCAAAGCGGACCTGGGGCGGGAGGGGGGCGATTTCACTCAACTCTTCCAACAAGTCGAGCAAGCTGGTCTCGTGCCCGGTGCAAATGTTAAAAGATTCCCCTGCCGTGTCCGAATCGGCAGCCAACAGATTGGCACGCACCACATCCTTAACGAAAATAAAATCACGGCTTTGTTTTCCGTCGCCAAAGATGGTGATCGGCTTACC
The DNA here is from genome assembly GCA_041480185.1 of Anaerolineae bacterium. GTDB lineage: Bacteria > Chloroflexota > Anaerolineae > Anaerolineales > Villigracilaceae > UBA877. Next base: position 1,764 of record JBGOZL010000087.1, on the reverse strand, counting down.
GGCTGCCAGTTGCCTTACAAAGATGGGGATTGCTGCAGCGTAGTCAGAATCGGGGCGCTGACGCGGCCCGTAGACATTATAGTAGCGCAGCACGGTGACAGGCAGACCCATGATTTGGGTATATAGACGGGCGTAGAGTTCGTTCACCTGTTTTGACACCGCGTACGGGGAAACCGGATGGAGCGGAGTCTCCTCAGTGGTCGGAAAAACATCGGTGTCACCGTAGACCGCGGTACTGGAGGATAGCACAACCTTGCGGGATCCTGCCTGACGGGCAGCTTCCAGCAGATTTACCGTTCCCCCCACATTAACCGCGAAACAAGTTTCAGGGTCTGTCATGGATTGGGGCACGGAGATAAACGCCGCCAAGTGGAAAACCTGTTCCACATCACGCACGGCCTCTTTGACAATCTTGGCGTCACGCAGGTCTCCTTCCAGGATTTCCACATTTCCCTGGAACACTTCAGTGTTTTTTCGCGTGCCGGTGGAGAAATTGTCCAGAATGCGAACGGTATGCCCGCGCCGCAAGAGTTCCTCAACTATATGGGATCCAATAAACCCGGCTCCGCCTGTAACGAGGGTACGCATCGGTTAACGCCCTCGGAAGGTGAAAACCTGGGTGAAAGTACGAAACAGTATCAGCATATCCGTCAGCATGTTGCGGTGCTTGATATAGAAGAGGTCATATTCGAGTTTAACGATGGTTTCTGCAATCGTTGCAGAATAACCATAATTGACTTGTGCCCAACCGGTAATACCAGGCTTAACCAGAAGGCGTGCCCGGTAGAATGGAATTTCCTTCATATATTTGGTAATCAGTTCGGGGCGTTCCGCCCGCGGTCCCACAACGCTCATATCGCCAAGGAGGACATTCCAGAACTGGGGCAATTCGTCAATGTGAGTGCGGCGAAGGAAAACGCCAGTGCGGGTCACGCGAGAATCGTTCTCCTCTGTAACCTGCACCTTACCATCCTTTTCAGCATTTTTGTACATTGTGCGAAATTTGTAGATGTAATAAGTCCTGTTGCCTTTGCCAGAACGAACCTGCTTATATAAGATGGGGAAACCAGTATCCAAGAGGATGATAATGGCAGTAAATGGGGCAAGAACGATACAGATGATCAGACCGATTATTGCAATGAGAATGTCTATCAGACGCTTGGCCAATTCAAAGAACCCGCTGACGCGCGACTCGTCAACAAAGGAACGGATCAGCCAATCCGATTGGAGGTGGTGAACCGGGACACGCCCGGTCAGTTCCTCGTAAACAGTCGGCATCGGCTCTACTTCCACTCCGGCTCCCTGGGCATCCAGTATTGCCTGAAAGGTTTCACCTTCTATCGTTCCAGAGATTGCCACAATAATTTCTGTAACGGCTTCCGTATCGATGAGTTCGAGGAGGCGGTGATTATCGGACAGGATGGGGAATCCATCCACTTTCTTTCCGATCTTCTTCGGATCGTCATCTGTGAACCCGACCAGGAAAAAAGGCTGTGGACGTAAGTTTTTGTAAGCCTGGGCAATCGTTGCCCCGGCTTTCCCCGCCCCTATTACCAACACACGGCGCAGGAAAGCCTGGGCAGTGAAAATTTGAATGTATATCAGCCGCCAAATTAAAGTCAATACCGAAGCAAAAGCCAGGAAAAACCCAATCCCTAAACGCGGCAAAGACCCTTGCGGTGAAACGAGATAAATCAGGGCATACATTAATAGTCCAGTCAGGGCGGCAAGTGCGATCCGTCCGACTGTCTGGCGCAGGTTCTT
>JBGOZL010000086.1:0-6882 GCA_041480185.1 Anaerolineae bacterium | reverse complement strand
CCGGACCGGTATCCCAATGGAGACCAGAAGCGCCAATTTCAAGTTTGCAGGTAGTCTCAGAAGTTCTCTTACTCCCTGTTCGTGGAAAGAGCCAATGGCGCAGGCACCCAGGCCCTGGTCATGAGCTGCAAGTAATATATTCTCCATAGCTGCGCCTAGATCCATCCAAACCATCGACTCTGCATCACCGTCTTCGGTTTTAGTGGCTCGAGTTTCGTCCAGGCAAATGGCTATCATTGCAGAAGGCTCACTGGACAAGCCAGGCGACAAAGATACCAGTCCTTGCAGACGCCGGCGGTCGGAAATGACGATAAAAGCCCACGGCTGGCGGTTGCCACCACTGGGCGAGGCCGTAGCTGCGCGGAGGATGGTATCCAGTAGTTCTTTCGAAACAGGATCTTTTTTATATGCTCGCACACTCCGCCGGGTCATGATCGCTTCGAGTGTTTCCATAGCACTCCTGTTTTTTTCTACAAACCTATTGAATAGCGTCTCCCTGTGCGGATCATGCAAATTCCAGGTCTTTATACCCAGGCAAGGATTTGATGGGAGGCTTTGGCCAGGTGCGCTTGCTGTGGGAAAGGCCCAGGTCGCAAACCATTTCAGCGATAGCGACCGCCGCGGCCGCAGGTTCGATGACAGGAACATCCAGGCCTTCAAGTAGTAATTCTTCCCTCACCGATTTTGCCATTCCGATCATATCGGTACAACCAGGCAGGATTGCGTGCGCACCGTCTTCCAGGATAGCAAGTCTGGCCTCTCTTACCATGGCCTCTCTTGCCTTATCGCGGTGATTATCGATCTCCTCCGGAGAAAGCCCAATCCCCCTCACCGATGATAACCTCCCGCCTAATCCGGACTCGTTGAAAGCATCTTCTAGGATGTCCAGTGTCACTGAGTCCGTCCCTATAATCGAAACCTTGCGGGCGATGGAAGCGGCTAGGAATGCAGAGGCCTGCATAGGTCCAATTACCGGGATATCCAGCGCTTCTCGAGCAGCATCCAGCCCAGGATCGTCCATGCAGTCGATTAAAATAGCGTTTGCCCCGCTCCTCTCGGCCTGACGAGCCAGCCTCAGCAACCCCGGAACAGCCATGGCTTTATGGTATGGCGTGATCAATTGTGAAGGACCTTCTTCAATGACAGAGACTTCCACATGGTCACTCAGGCGAGCCGCACTACAGTACCCTTCTGATGTGGTATCCAGCCATCCTTCCGTCCGCGTTCCGCCTACTGCCGGGACAATAACCATCAAGCGGTGCTTGCTGAGAAACTGGCCGGGAGTGACCTGGATCGGCTTCCCGAGTTTCGACGGGCTTTCTAGCAGATCTTCCCCTTTTACCAGGGGATACGTCCGCTGGCTATGAGAGAGGCCTAAGGCAATCAGGGTCTCAGCCCATTTCAGCGGGACAAGGGCTGGATCAGGGATCGGAATATCAATCCCCCTCTCAAGTAGTCTTTGTTTGACTTCTTTGATCACGACTCGCATGACGGTGCAGCCGAATATAATGGCGTGAGCCCCATCTTTTTCCACGGCTTCAGTCGTCTGATCGACTATTGCATTGATCAATTCTTCCCTATGCGATTGCAGATCCAAGACGGGTATGCTCACCCAACGAGTCGAGGCAAATTTTTCTTGCAAGCCATATCGCTTGACCAAAATGTCGAACGGGTGAATGTCCCGAGTGCCAGTGGAGATAAATGAAAAATTTTGGGCAAGCAGTGCGGTGAGCAGCATGGTAGACTGGGCCGCGCTGACCACAGGAATAGAGACCACCGAGCGGACTGCCTCCAATGCGGGATCGTTCATACAGTTGATGATGATAGCATTTGCGCCTGCCTGCTCGGCTTCCAAGGCTCTCAAAACCGTTCCAGGAACAGCAACAGCATCTTCATACATGCTCTCCAAAGAACCGGGCCCATGATCAAGGAAGGAGAAACTGATATTTGAACTCGTTAATGCAGCAGCGGGATAAGCGGTTAATAAACTCTCTCCTAGACTGGGACTGACGACAGGCGAAATGACATGAATATGATTCATATTCCCATCACCTTCTTTTGATCAAAATAAACCACCGGGTCAGGGATGATAAAATCCTCATGGAGATCAGAGACAGTCACTCCTTGCATATGGGCGCTGTCGCCTACCGCAATATGGATAGTGCCCCCGATTTTTTCAGCTTCCAGTCCATTCTCGGGGTTTTTTGCATTCGGATTGGTCCCAATCCCCAGCTCAGCGCAGTTTCGGCGATGCTGAAATTCTTCTTCTGCAAACCGGAAAAGGTTTCGGAACTGGTTGCCCACCTCCCCTCCGCCCGTTAGGGTAGAAACATATCCGTTATTGAATTCCAGGACCATATCTTCTTTAAGGCCTACATACCATCCGGAGGGAACCACTAGCCTGCCGTTGGCGGTGCCTTCGACAGGAGCGATAAAACCTTCTCCGGCAGGCAGGTTGCCCCATTCCCCTTTATGGTGAAATAAACCGTGCTCGCTCGCTCCAGCTCGGCCTTCAATCGAGAAGGTCAGATCGGTGCCAATCGAAGTCAGGATATGAACCTGGTTGCAGGCAGTTAGTTTTTCTGCCCACTGGTTGGTTATTTTAAAGATTTGCTTATAATCAGCCAGCATTGGGCCATTTGGCAGGAACATGCTCTCCTCAAAGCCGGGCATACTAGCAACCCGGGCGCCTTTCTTACAAGCATCCACTCGTGCGTCGGTATGAGTCAGGGAATAAGTTGTCATAAGCAAGACAACATCATAATCCAGCAATTTTTCGGCCACTTCATGGGGTGGTTCTGTGCCATTCTGGCCTGTAGTCGGGAACGCAAGGAAATCGATCTGGCAGCGAGGGAAAAGCTGCTTTGCCTGGTCATACATCTGGCGGACCAGCACCGCTCTCTGAATCAACTCATTCAATTGAGAATTTGGACCCATCCAATCTTCAACCCTGGGGGTATCAGCGACAATTATCGCTCGCTCTCCCGGTTGGATGTTCATGTTGACCGTCAGAATGGTCTGGATAGCCTTTTGAATATCCTGTTTATCCATGCTCTATCTCCCTTATCGGGTGTGACTTTTTTCGATTGGAATATAACTAAATTTGAAGCCAAAATGCTGCGGTCCTAACAATTCCAGCCCCTTAGGAAGGCGCCATTCAGCTGGAGCAGCCATGCCTATGACAGAAACCTTCTGTCCCGGAGAAGTATGGGGATTCTGGTTGGTGAGATTTGTCTCATCATTAAACACACAGATCACGTCCGGTGTTGTTACATCGACCACCTCGTTGCGCCATGTAATCAGGTTTTCATTCTTGTACCAAACGCGGTAAGCCTGGCCAGAAAATTCCCCTTCTCCCTGAATTTCGGTTGTCCCAACCGTGAATCCATCACAAGTTTCATATTGGGAACGAGTTACTTCACCTTTAAATAATAAGAAGCCATCACAATCCCTGGCAATCGCAGTGGAAGCAACTTCTCCTCGGGCCAGACTTTCTCGGTAAACTTTACCGATCTCCCATGCTCGTGAGATGGCACCTTTGATGACTGCATTCCGCATCACGATTGCTTGGACGGGATGATCCACCACCCCGATCGTATTTTTGCTGGCGACTGCCAAGGCCCGCACAAGACTCTCTGCGCGTTGATCATTAACCACCCGAGGGAAAATGGCTACATCACCAAATTGGTTCGCTACAGCGATTGGATAGATGGGAACATCATAAATACAGAAGGTAGAATGGATCAGCTCAGGGACCGCCCTGCCAGCTGCATCCGCATCGAGGATGTACTTACCTAAAAGCGCAGCCACATAGAAAGCCTGGGCAGTGTTTCCACCGCCTAGCTCAGTGGAAACCACCCCATATAAATCCTGGCCGAAAAACTCTTCCAGGGCCTTGAAGGCCAGGAAAGGTTGCGGCTCGCTCAAGTGAGGTAATTTTGAGTATTGATCGTCTGATTCCGATTTGGGAGGCGAGATACTCCCACAAGTATATGGCACTGCAATCCAGGCGTCATCTGGCACTTCGTTAAAATCGATCAGGCGAAACTTTTTACCCAAAGACAGAGCGGTATCGATGAGGCGTAATCCATCTGTGAGCGAGCCTCCGCCGCCTGTACCTAATATCGCGGCCCCATATAGAATATCATGTAGATCCTGCTTTTGAAGGATCCTCATTTGGCCTCTTAGGTGAAAGAACGGTTGTCGCAGTATCCCTGAAAAGAAATAGATACGTTTCTTTTAGAATATCATTTGAATGTCTGTTCACAATTTATTAGACGATTAATACCTCAGCAAGAAGTTTAAGATCGGGATGAATCACTTTCCCATTATCGAGGATCTGGACTCCGTCCAACCATACCGATGAGTTCAAGCAGATACCATCCGTATGGGACTTCGCCGGGATACCATCTGGAGGCACATCCGCCGGGCTTACATATCCGAATCCCCATTGAGTAGCGCCCCATACGCGCTCATCTTCAATTACATTATTGCTCAATTTAGCCCCGGGCAGAAAACCGTAGCAACCATGAGCTATGCGGAACATATTCGGGTCATTTAAAGCCTCCAGCCATGACCGCCATTCATCTGCCTTCTTGCCCCCACTGATGCTCGCGATCCGGCCTTTTTCCACATCGATAACTACTGGTGCATCTAAATAGCCACCTGGAGGGGAAATCGGTCCATCAAAAACCATCCGGCCATGGATTGAAGAATATTCGGGATAGAAACAAATCTGGCCAGCCAGGTAGTGCGAGCCAGGTTTATCAGCCATCCCATCTTCGCAAAGCACGGCCCGCTCCTTGGGGAGCAGTTTAAAGCTCAAATCATTTCCCGCAGGAGTTGTAATGTGCATATCCTCCGTGGGTTGGGTTATTTGTGTCACAGCCTGAAGGAACTTTGAGAGTAACGGCGTATTGACCCGGCCTATCAGGCGTACCATCATATCGGTGTCCATCCCTACCAGGTTTGCATGGCGCAGCTTCTTGTTTTGCTTCAAGGCGATTTCACCGACGGATGAATAACTCACGTACATCTTATTTAATTCGACCCACGCATCCGCGTTCGATAGGGCAGCTACTAGCGGTTCAAACGGGAACAAGGAATCGGCAACCTTCCCTACCCCGAGCGGGGTAGCCACGGTAACCACCATTGGCTTCGCACCCACTGTATGGGCAGCCGCAGCAACCGCATCCACAACGCGCATATCCGAGAGGGTATCCGCAGAGACGATGATCGACTCCCCCTCTTTCAGGCATACCAAATCGCGGGCTAGAACCATTGCAGCTTTTGCTAGCTCGAACTGATAATAGTCAGTCATTTTATCCTCCTTAAGTCTTTATTGTTGGCAGGCAGCGATATTACATTAACCTACTGGACAAGGTTGGATTTTTATAATCCTTCCATGGGCAATCAGCACTGAACCGTTTATTTCAGTTGCAGATCAGGAAATGAATATTGGATCTGCAAGAGGTATTAAATCAGGATGGATCACCTTCCCCTTTTCGAGGATCGGCACTCCATCTAACCAGACCGAAGAATTCAGGCAGATCCCATCGGTGTGGGACTTTGCATTTATCCCATGGGGGGGTACATCGATCGGGCTTACATATCCAAGCCCCCATTCGGTGACGCCCCACACCCGCTCATCTTCGATGACATTCCCGGTCAGCCTTGCACCGGGATGGAACCCGTAGCAGCCATGGGCCAGGTGAAACATATTTGGATCTTTGAATGATTCCAGCCATGATCGGAACTCTACGGCTTTCTTCCCGCCGCTGATGTTCACGACCAAGCCGGCCTCCACATCCAGTACGACCGGCTCGTCCACGAAGCCTCCCGGAGGCGTAATCGTACCGTCGAAGACCAACCGTCCGTTAATCGAAGTGTATTCAGGGAAGAAGCAAATTTGACCTGCAAGATAGTGAGACCCCGGGGTATTCGCCATACCATCGTCACAAAGAACAATGCGATCCTTTGGGAGCAGTTTAAAACTCAGATTGTTCCCAACCGGGGTGGTGATCTGCATATCGTGAGCATTTTGAGTCCAGTCGGTTACGGTATGCAAGAACTTAGCCAGATGTGCTGTCTTCACCCGGCCGACCAGGCGCACCAACATGTCTACATCCATTCCAACCATATTAACATGGCGAAGTTTCTTGTTTACATTCATTGCCTGTTCGTAGGCCGTAGAATACAACAACCATTGCTGATTCAATTCCACCCACGCATCCGCTTTTGACAAAGCAGCAGTGAGAGGTTCAAGAGGCAGCATGGGATCGGCGGCCTTCCCTACCCCCAATGGAGAAGCCAAAGTGACCATCATTGGTTTGGCTCCAACAGTATGGGCGGCAGCGGCAACTGCCTCTACGACCCGCATATTCGATTGTGTATCAGCCGTAATAATAATTGTTTCGTCTTTCTGCAGGCAGATCATATCCCTGACCAAGATCATAGATGCTTTCACGAGCTCAAACTGGTAGTAGTCATTCATTTCACATCTCCATTCGACATAGACAGCAAGTAGCAGGATGCTTTGTGGTTTTCCCCCACCTGCGTGACATCTGGTTCTTTTATAGAGCAGATATCCATTTTTTTGGGGCAACGGGTGTGAAACCGGCATCCTGTGGGGAGATTAATAGAGCTAGGTAGATTTCCTTCCAAAACCTGAAGGTCGTTCAGGCTGGATTTATTGATATCTGGGATTGAATTGAATAGCGCTTGAGTATATGGATGGACGGGTGAACTAAATATGATGTTTGCCGGACCTTCTTCAACGATTTTCCCCAAATACATAACAACAATCCGGTTGGACATGTAATTCACAACACTCAAATCGTGGGAAATTATGATGTAAGTTAGCCCAAATTTCTGCTTGAGCTG
>JBGOZL010000085.1:0-6899 GCA_041480185.1 Anaerolineae bacterium | reverse complement strand
CGTCGATGGGTGGTCATTTCACAGCAGAGATGCGTTACGCCGGGCTGGACAGCATTATTTTGGAAGGGATCAGCCCAAAGCCAGTCACTCTTTTCATTGATGACGATAAGATTGAATTGCGCGACGCCTCCGACTTATGGGGGAAAGCCACCTTCGCGGTGGAGAAGCAGTTCAAGGAAAAATTAGGTGAAGAGTTCCAGGTTGCGGTCATCGGAGTCGGTGGCGAGAACCTAGTCCCATATGCCTGCATCAATCACGATTATGGCCGCCAGGCCGGACGTGGGGGGGTGGGTGCAGTAATGGGTTCCAAGAAGGTCAAGGCAATAGTTATTCACGGGACGAAGTCCATCCCAGTGGCCAATATGGAGGCTTATCGCAAGGCGGGAAAGGCACTTTACAAAGCCTGCAAGGACGCAGAAGGATTGAAAGAATGGACGCGCTATGGCACAACCGTTGTGACTTCCTGGTGCAACGAGGTTGGTGCACTGCCCACCCGCAACTTCAGCGCCGGTTCCTTCGAGGGCGCTCAGGGCATTTATGGGCAAACGATGCGCGAAAAGATCGTCATTACCGACAAAGGCTGCTTTGGCTGTCCCTCGCCATGCGGGAAGTACAGCCGCAACAAGAAATACGACAGCTACGTTGAAGGCCCGGAATACGAGACGATCGGCCTGATGGGTTCCAACCTTGGGATTGATGACATCGAGGCGGTGGCACAGGCGAACTTGCTCTGTGATGACTTGGGTATAGACACCATCAGCACCGGCAATGCCATTGGATGGGCCATGGAATGTTACGAAAAGGGTATCTTTACTAAAAAAGATACAGATGGGCTGGACCTTAAATTCGGGAACGTGGATGCCGTATTTAAGCTCATAGATAAAATTGCCCACCGTGAAGGATTGGGTGCACTTCTCTCTGAAGGCGTTAAACGCGCCTCCAAAAAAATTGGTAAGGGTACTGAGAAGTTTGCCATACATGTTAAGGGCATGGAGCAGTCTGGATATGCAACTCATAACGCTACTGCCATGTTGCTTGCTTACATGACCTGCGACGTAGGGGCGCACCATAACCGATCGTGGGCCATAACCTATGATTTGCAGGTAGGCCGCGAATTGGTCACTCCTGAAAAAGTAGCGCGTGTCATCTGGCTACAGAACTTCCGCCCGATGTTCGATGTGCTGGGTGGCTGCCGCTTGCAGTGGGTGGAGCTCAATATTGACCGCAATCTCTATGAGCCAGCTTTGGAAGCTATTACCGGCATCCACCGCACATGGGCAGATTTGGAGAAGGTGGGCGAGCGCATCTGGAACCTTACACGCCTGTACTGGGCACGCGAAAATGAAGATTTTGGCCGCGGTTGGGATTTACCTTCCCCACGCTTCTACGAGGAACCTCCCAAGACTGGTGCCACCAAAGGCCAGATCACCAAAATCGAGGATGTCAACCGCCTGCTGGATATATACTACGAGCAGCGCGGTTGGAAATCGGACGGGTTGCCCAGACCCGAAACGATCGAAAACCTTGGTCTGAAAGCGATTGTTGCTTAAGATGACAGCTACCATTCGTTTCGGTGATTCGCTCAAAAATCTGTTCGGAAGCAAAGGTGAGTTTACCGTCGAACCGGGACATAACGTGCGTGAAACTATCGTGTTGCTGGGCTTCAAACCCGAACTGGTGGCGATGGTTACAGTCAATGGGGAGATGCAGCCAAAAGAATATGTAATCCAAGAAGGGGATACCATCCGGCTCATGGCCGTGATCGGCGGCGGATAAAAAAAATTCGGGCGGCAGTTTTACTGCCGCCCGAATTTTTATCTGAAGGTGGAATTATTCCCGTGAGAGGAAAATATCTGCTTACCGGACGGTTTCCATTCGGGAGATGAAAGTCCATGATCAATAAAATCTATCGAATCGTTGTCCGGATCTGCTCATGCATATAAAGCGGCAGATAGTATCGTCCACCTGAATTCTTACCGCTGGAGCCAGAGGCTTTCCACCCGCCGAACGGCTGGAACCCCGGCCAGGCTCCGGTGGTCGCGCCTTGGGGACGGTTGGCATATGCCACCCCAGACTCGATATGGTCGAAAAACCACTCTGATTCCTCTTCACTCCCGTAGAAGCCCGCAGTCAAGCCATAATTCACATCATTAGCATGCTGCATGGCTTCCTCCAGGCTCTTGACCTTGCTAATGGTTGTGATGGGAACGAACATCTCGTGTTTCCAAAGACGGTGATTAAGAGGCAGGTCAACAGCCAGGGTTGGTTCACAGAACCAACCTTTGTCAAACATTCCGCCGGTCCGCACCTGCCCACCGGTCAGGAAAACACCTCCACCGGCGGTTATTTCCGCGCAGTATCCCTGGAATTGTTTATATGATCCTTCGTTAATTACTGGCCCAATATACACGCTGCGGTCTGTCGGGTCACCAACGATCAATTTCTCGGTTTGGGACTTGAGCCGGGCTATCAGATCGTCATACACCGGCGCCTCGATAAATACGCGCGAGGCTGCGGAACATTTTTGCCCCTGTAAGCCAAACGCAGATCGGACAATGCCCAATGCCGCCCGTTCCAGGTCAGCGTGACGCGAAACGATCGCGGCATTCTTTCCCCCCATTTCAAGGATTATGGGACGAACCCAATTGCAATCCGAAAAGTCGCGGAATATTTTTGAACCAACATCAAACGATCCAGTAAAAGTGGCTCCATCCACAGCACAGGTAACAAGCGCCTGTCCCAACGTGCTGCCCGGTCCCGTGACAAAATTAAGCACTCCATCCGGCAAGCCGGCATCCCGGAAACATTCTGCCAGCAGGCGCACGAACCAAGCCGTATCGGTAGCAGGCTTGATGACTACCGTATTACCTGCAACCAGTGCTGCCCCTGTGGGACCGCCAGTTAGTGCGGCGGGAAAGTTGAATGGGCTGATCACCAGCCAGACGCCGTAGGGTTTTAAGAGGGAAAAATTGGTTGCATCATAACCTACCAACGGGTCCTTGCCCATCTCGACGGTGTACCCCTGGTTGGTCTCCATCTGGTCGCAGGCATACTTGATCAAGTCTGCAGATTCCTGGAGGTCGCCAAAAGCTTCAATACGATTCTTGCCAACCTCCATTGATAATGCCGTAGTCATTTCAAAGAAACGTTCTTCGATCAGCCCCGCAACTTTTCGCAGCAGGCGGACCCGTTCCTGCCAGGGTGTGCGGCTCCAACCCGGGAACGCCTTCCGAGCTGCCTCAAGTGCCTGCAGGGCGTGTTTCTCATTTCCCTTTTGCATCAGAGCCAAGGTCCAATCCTTGTTGACGGGTGAAATGTCTGCAACCTTTTCGCTTGCAAATACATCTTTATTATTGATAATCATTGCATATTCTTTGCCGAGGCTGGCTTTTATCATCTTAAGGGCAGCTTCGTATTTTGTGTGAAGCTCTTCCGGAGGATTGAATATGGTCGCATAAGTGATTTTGAAGTCCATTTTTTCCATCTCCATAGTCGTCGCTTATGATATTCTCTATATTAAGTGGGTATTAAATACAAAGTATAAAACAGTGAAGGCATGATGTCAATGAAAACAGATATAAATTGTCACAATTATGACGAATTGTTAATACGGATAACCAAAATAATGCGAATGTCTGCCAATTATTTTATTCGTGACGTATAATTCCTGCCATGAAACCTGAGCGAATCATCTCTATCGACCAATTTCGTGGTTTCGCAATCCTGACCATGGCGTTGGCGAACTACATGAATGTTGTGATCATCATCCCCGTCTTTCTTAAACATTCTCCCGACATTGGCCTGACTGTGATTGACCTGATCGCCCCATTCTTCATATTCGCAATTAGCCTAACCTATGGTCTATCCTTCCATCACCGATTGGAACGCGATGGTGCCTTCAAAACCTACAACCAATTTTTTGTCCGCTACCTGGCAATCATCGGCCTTGGGGCAATCGTATCTGCAGGCGAGACAGCCAGCGGACAAAATCCCAGCGGGATAGACTGGGGTGTGCTGCAAGCCATCGGCATGGCAGGGCTGATTACCCTGGTGGTCATCCGACTTCCAGCAATTTATCGCTGGCTCATCGGAGCAGGTATCCTGGTAATCTATCAAGTCATTCTGGATCATTTCTTGCTCAACCTGACCATCCTTTCTCCCCACGGGGGATTATTCGGCTCTCTCAATTGGGGGGTGATGCTTATCCTGGGCACGGCGCTGGCAGACCTATTTCACGACAAAGGGCGATGGAAAAAATATTTTCCGTGGGCTTCAATAGCTATTTTAGCAGCGGGAATTACTCTGGCCTTGTTTGTGCCTGTCAGCAAACACCGGGTTTCATCCTCTTACGTGTTGATCAGCCTGGGCGCCAGTGCGCTGTTGTTTTTCCTGTTCCATTTGCTGAGCATGCGGTTCAACTGGAAAGGCCGCTTCCTGGTCGCGTGGGGGAAGAATCCATTGGTTCTGTATTTCCTACATTATCTAATTATCGGGATTTTCTTCATTCCAGGAATTCCAGCCATTTATCAGGCTGCACCACTTTGGCTGGTGTTGCTGGAGATGGTCATCCTGATCGGTGGGGTTTCAGCGGCAGCCTTCTGGCTTGACCGCAGGAATATCGTCATTTCCCTCTAAATTGAAGGTAACCGGCATGGGTGAAACCCTTAAAAAATTACTGAAAAAGTGGGGGAGAGTTGTTTTTATTATATTATTCCTGGCAGCAGTTGCCATCCTGACAAACCAGTTGACCCAACCGGATCCTTCGGTCTCGGTTTCAGATTTGAAAACACTCAACCTTGATGGATATCATCGGCTACTTATCCTTGCGCCGCATTGCGATGATGAAACGCTTAGTTCAGCCGGGCTGATTCTGGCCGCTCAGCGGGCTGGTTTACAAGTGAGGGTCGTGATTGCAACGAACGGCGATGGCTATCTTTTCGCTACGATGCAGGATTTTCGGAAAATTTATCCAAAGCCTGCAGATTTTATTCGCCTGGGAGAAATTCGCCAACAGGAATCACTGAAGGCGCTCGCAATTCTTGGAATACAGCCTGACCAAGTCATCTTTTTGAGCTATCCTGACCGCGGCACGCCAGCCCTGTGGAACGATTATTGGGCGGCATCCAACCCCTATCGCTCACCGTATAGCAGAGATACCAAAAGCCCATACTCAATTACCTACAACCCAAAATCGGTTTATGCAGGGGTCGATTATCTGGCAGATTTAACCTCTATTATTGAGGCATATCGTCCTGACCTGGTCGTTTACCCACACCCCCAGGATGTACATCCTGACCATTGGGGACTGAATGTGTTTTCTCGTTTGGCGATCACACTCATTCATCATAAAGACCCAACCTATCAGCCCACCGAGTTGACCTATCTAGTCCATCGGCCGGATTTCCCGGAAATAAAGGGCCTGAGACCCCAGGCGAGCCTGACCCCTCCCGCCATCCTTTACGCACTTTCGTCCGATTGGTACCGCCTGGATTTGACCCCTGCAAACACGACACTCAAAGGTCAGGCGGTACAGGCGTACCGGAGCCAGTTGCCGCTGCTGCGTAATCTGCTGGAAAGCTTCGTGCGCGCCAATGAAACTTTCTCCGCGGTACATGATGCAACTCTGGCTACTGCCACAAAAGGTGATCCCTATAATCCCTCAACCTGGGTGAGTTCCTCCGGACAGTCCCTCGAACCGGTCCAACTCGACCCGGCAGGTGACTATGCCACCCGCAGCTTCGTCCCTGCCGGGGATCTGACGGCGGTCTATACTTCACGGGACACGCAAGGCAACCTCCAGGTCTGTGCTCAAATGCGGGAGAATACCATTCCAGAAATCACTTACTTCCTGCGCTTGAAAGCATTGACCGATAATGGGATCGTTTCTTACCGGGCTCGGACGGGGAATACTCAAACCGGGTGGCATCAAGTTCATGGCTCGGGTGTCTATGCCTGCGCCACGGTATCCCTGGCTTCCCTCGGAAATCCTTGGGCGGTTTTCGTGGGTGCTACAACAGAAGGCGGAGGGCGCATCGAGGATGAATCCGCGTGGCAAATGATTTATATACCCAAGCCATAAGATATGGCTGATCTCGACATCCGCCCCTACCTGCCTGCTGACCGCCAGGCTGTCTTTAGGATTGGAGGAGACACCGCTTTTTTCGGTGCTCCCATCGAAGCGTACATGGAAGATCGCAATGCATTCCTGGATGCTTTCTATGCCTACTACACAGACCTGGAACCAGAGCACTCCTGGGTGGCCAGTGCTAACGGGGAAGTGGTTGGTTTCCTGACTGGATGCGTGGATACCCGTTTTCATGACAGGAAAATCTATAGGGTGATCATCCCACGCGTGGCAGGCAATTTGCTGCACGGCAAGTACCATTTTGGGAAGCGTTCCATTCGCTATTTCAGAGGTCTGTTGGGAGGCTTGTTGGGCGGGGAGTTAACTCACGTCGACCTGGATATATATCCCGCCCACCTGCATATCAATGTAGAGACCGCATGGCGCGGGTACAAGCTTGGTCAACGACTGATGGAATCCTATCTTGGACAACTGCGCGGGCTGGGAATATCAGGAGTATACCTGGATACCACCAGCCTGAACGAAGTCGCTTGCCATTTGTACGAGAAAATGGGGTTCCGCTTACTGGATGTGCGCCCGGACCGGTTTTGGGCAAAATGGTTCGGTCATCCGGTGGACAATCGCTGTTATGGATTGAAGTTGTAAGGCTGATCTGTATTACACAGGTTTCAGAATATCTACAAAATGCGCTGGATCTAAGAATACTCGGCTTTTTTTTGATGTTTGCAAATGGGCAAGAACAAAGGAATTCAAGCTCATTGATTCCGATTTTCCTGGCAAATTCGGGTGGGTATGAGACTATCATTTTCGAGGG
>JBGOZL010000084.1:0-6902 GCA_041480185.1 Anaerolineae bacterium | reverse complement strand
CTCAATTTTGACGACCTGCCGGTTTTACAGGTGCTGGATAAAAACGGGGAAACGCTGAAGATCACCCTCAACTTTCCGGACCGTGAAGTCAATGCCAGCATTTGGGAATTGCGAGTCGGGCGCGTCCCGCTCTATCTGCTGGACAGCGACCTGGATGAGAACACTCCCAACGACCGCAAGTTGACCACCCGTCTGTATTGGAGCGACATTGACCTGCGAGTGGCCCAGGAAATCCTGTTAGGCATAGGCGGCGTAAGGGCCCTGCGGGCCTTGGGCTACGAACCGGGTGTCTGGCACATGAACGAGCCGCACGCTGCATTCCTGACATTGGAACGGGCACGCGAATTCGTTCACACAGGCTTAACGTTTAAAAAGGCCATGACGAAAACACGCAAAGGAAATGTTTTCACCACGCATACCCCCGTGCCAGCCGGGAATGATGAATTTCCACTCTGGTTGATCGACAAAAACCTCTCCAACTTCTGGTCCGAACTTAATTTGGGACGCGACCAGTTTGTAGGCCTGGCACGTCACAAGGAGCTCTGGGGAGAAACATTCAGCATGCCCATCCTGGCTTTACGATATTCGGATGGACGCAACGCCGTTTCAGAATTACACGGTCGCGTCTCTCGTAAAATTTGGCACTTCCTTTGGCCCGAGATCGAAGACGAGGAAGACGTACCCATCACTTATATTACGAACGGTGTGCATACACCCACCTGGATGGCCCGACGGCTGCGCATCCTTTTCGATAAATACCTGGGAGAAGGCTGGCTCGATCGCCTGGACGACCCGGAGACATGGGGCAAGGTGGACAGTATTCCAGATAATGAGCTGTGGGCGGTTCGCAGGCACTTGAAACGCAAGCTGGCTTTATATATGCTCCACCGGGTTCGCACACGCTGGATGGAAGGAGATCTTCACCCTGTCCAGGCTATTGCCTCAGGAGCCATGCTCGATCCCAATGCATTGACCATCGGATTTGCCCGCCGTTTTGCCACCTACAAGCGCGCCGGCCTGGTATTTAGTGATCTCAATCGCCTACTCGAACTTATCAACCGTCCCAACCGTCCGGTACAAATCATCTTCTCCGGAAAGGCACATCCTGCCGATGAACCAGGCAAGATGCTCATCCAGGAGGTTTATCGGGTGGTCAAAAAGGCCGAAGGTGGCGGACGACTGGTCTTTCTAGAGGACTACGATATGAACCTGGCACGCTACCTGGTGCAGGGTGTAGACGTGTGGATGAACACCCCACGCCGCCCCAACGAAGCCTCAGGGACCTCAGGTATGAAGGCAGCCTTGAATGGTGCCCTCAACTTCTCGGTGCTCGATGGCTGGTGGCGGGAAGCCTTTAATGGGTCCAATGGCTGGGCGATCGGCGAGGACGTTGACCCTGGAACAGAAGTCCAGGATGAGACAGACGCGGAAAGCCTGTACGATACCTTGGAAAACAAGATCATCCCGTTGTACTACACCGAACGCGGCGGGGAAGATATACCGCACAAATGGGTGGCGATGATCAAAGAGTCGCTGCGCACGGTCACCCCGCAGTTCAGCACCCGGCGGATGCTTAAGGAATATATGGACCGGTTGTACATGCCTGCAATGAAATAAGCCGGCAGGGCGACCGAATAGGTCGCCCTGATTTTTTTGAAAGGACGGTACTCAATGTTCGAAATTTTCCTCTCCCCCGCGGCCTGGCTGGGCGCCCTCGTTATTTTCGCCCTGCGCGTAAGTGACATGTCCTGCGACACCTTGCGCATGTTGTTCGTCGTGCGAGGTCGCAAGGGGGTAGCCTGGGGACTCGGGTTTGTCCAATCGGTCATCTTTGTTATTGCCATCACCTCGGTGCTGCAGCACCTGGATAACCCCTTGAATATCATCGGATACGCGGCTGGGTTTGCCACGGGAAACGTAGTGGGAATGTTGATCGAGGAACGGCTGGCAATCGGGCACGTCAAAGTCAGCATCGTCACGCAACGGTTTGGAACCATGCTCAGCCAGGTTTTACGGGATTCAGGATTTGGCGTAACGGAGATCCCGGCGCGCGGCCGGGACGGGATGGTCAGCATGCTGAGTGTTAGCATCCTGCGCAAGGACGTATCCAAAGTGGAGGACATCGTCCACGCGACAGACGCGGAGGCTTTTGTCATTTCGGAAGATGTGCGCCCACTGCGGCATGGGTTCTGGCGGGCATAAAAAGCCGGGACGACCTTTCTGGTCGTCCCGGCGGGTAATCGGTTGTAGGGGGATGCACTGCACCCAAGCCTAATTATCTTTAAAAGATAAACTTACCGTTTCGGTAAATGACCTCTCCGTCCAAAACGATCTCGGAGTCATCCTGCATGCCGCAGATCATATCCCAGTGGATCATGCTCTTATTTTTACTGCCCGTTTCCGGGTAGCCTGAACCGAGCGCCAGGTGGAATGTGCCACCAAGTTTTTCATCGAACAATATATTGTGGGAGAAGTGGTCAATCTCGTAATTCGTGCCGATGGCAAACTCGCCCAGGAAACGGGCCCCCGGATCTGAATCGCACATTTCAAGGAGGAAGGGCTGATTTTTGGCTGCTTTAGCTTGTGTGACCTTGCCAGCGGTGAAAGCCAGTTCCACGCCTTCGACCATGACGCTGTTATAGATGGCCGGGTAGGAGAAGCGCACCCAACCGTTGACCGAATCCTCGACCGGACCGGTATAGATCTCGCCATCCGGCATGTTATTAAGGCCAGCGCCGTTGAGGAACTTTCGCCCCTTTATGGACAAGGTTAAGTCCACGTTCGGACCACGCAGAATGACCTGGGCATGCCCCTCCATACGGTTGATTATCTTGCGCTGGCTGGCCTCCACCTTTTTCCAAAAAGCCACCGGGTCCGCTTCGTCGGCATGGCAGGCGCGGTAGACGAAGTCCTCGAAATCCTTAAAGCTCATTTCAGCTTCCCGGGCGAAACCCTCGGTAGGGAACAGGGTGGTGACCCATTTGAAGGAGCGGTCGGCACCGCGGCGCATCTGGGCTTCCATGATGGGAGCAAGTGACTTCTGCCTGCGTTGTTGTCTGGCGGGATCCACGCCGGAGAGGGCGCGCGGATTAGTGGCAGAATGGATGCGCATGCGGCTCTCAAACTGGTCATAGGCCAGCTTGCGAAAGGGTGGGGTGGCATCCAATTGTTCGTTTTTTGCAGACGCAAACAGGATCTCGTCCTGATCGGTCAGATCCAGGAGTGGGTAAGGAAGCCCACCGCGTTCCAAAATAGTGGAATAGAGGGCTCGCACCAGGGGTTCGGCCGCTGTGGTGGCCTCAATGGCAACCCGGTCGCCGGGTTTGATCTGCGCTGAATGGTCCACCAGAATTTTTGCGAGTTGTTCAATACGAGGATCAGTCAAAAGAGTCTCCTTTATCAATATGTTTCACACAAATTATATCATTTATAAGTTCCATGATATTTTTCCGGAAGGCGCAACAAGGGGAGTGGATTAAAGCCTAATTTTTTCCATGGGCATTTGAATAAAAGGGACAGACAAGCATGACAAATTACTTAACGAACACCCAATTAATTAATACCTTGTGAAGGCTTGAAAATCCCCACCCCCTGCCCACACCCCAAGGCGGGGGAACAGATAAATTTGAGGGAATGGCAGACGCTGAAACCATCTGCCATTCCCTCAACCCTCTCTAACTAATTGCGTGTAAATGTGCGGAGATAATCACGACTTGCCGTTCAAGATCTCCAGCATTTTGGCGTACAGGTTGGGCGGGGCAGCCAGCAAAGAACAAGGGGAAATAAGAACATCCTTACCCCCGTCCAGGTTGGTGACAATCGCGCCAGCTTCAAGAGCGATCAGCGCTCCAGCAGCCAAATCCCAAGGATTGAGAGACAATTCCCAGTAACCATCAAAACGACCGGCCGCGACATAGCACAGGTCCAAGGCAGCCGAGCCAAGGCGGCGCACCCCCTGGGTGATCCTTGCAAAACGGCCAAAGTTTTCGAGATTATCGTGTTTAGTCGTCCAGGCGTCATAGGGGAAACCGGTGACGAGCAGGCTGTGTTGAAAATCAGTAACTTGTGAGACCTGGAGCCTACGCCCGTTACACCAGGCACCCTGCTCACGCTCGGCCGCGAATAATTCGTTTTGCATTGGGTCGTAGACTACACCCAAGGTCACGACCCCCTGCCGGGCATAAGCGATGGAAACGCAAAAAATGGGAATGCCATGGGCGTAGTTGACGGTGCCGTCCAATGGGTCCACGTACCATTGGTCACCGAGACGCCCGGGCACCAAGCCAACTTCCTCGGATACGATTTGGTGACCAGGGAAGAAACGCTGAATTTCGCTGATTAATAATTTCTCAGATTGACGATCCACTTCGGTGACGGGGTCGATAACATGCTTATAGTCCACCTGATGTTCGTGCCCGAATCCGAGGCGCAGTATTTCACCCGATTGACGAGCCAGCTGTTCGAGATCTGATAGTGTAGGTTCCATGGTTATCTGGGTTTAATATTAAAAAGAATTTGGATATAAGGAGATTGCTTCCTGGAAGACCGCCGGGACAATGTCGTCGCAAAATACGCTCCTCCCCCAATAACAAGGGGACGATGTCCCCTTACCAGGATGATATCGCAAAGGCACAAACAAAGTACCTAGAAAATCTTGAAGTAAAAATGGAGAAGCGCCAATAAGGCAATGATCACCAGGATGACGAAACAGCCGTGGAACAGGTATTTTAGAATGTGTCTCCAAAAAAAGCGGATGACCACAAACACCACAACAGCAGCCAAAAAGATCAGTACCCACCAGACAATTTGATTATATGGGATCGCGGAAAAATCAATCGCCATTCCGACCTCCTAAATGGAAACATCCTGCGCCAGAGCTGGCCCAGCGGAAGAACCCGCGGCGACCTGCACGAGGTAAACCCGCCCGCGCTTGATGACCTGCTTGACGAGATTGGTCCCAAAGCGATAGCCAAGGTGACGGTAATCGGGGACTGACAGGATAAGCAAATCAGCTTGCTTGCCGGGCTCAAGGGAGCCAACCTGGTCGTGGCGGCGAATAGCATATGCGGCGTTAATGGTGGCGGCAGCAATGGCTTGGGCAGTTGTCAATTTTAGAGCCCGGCATGCCAGGGCAATCACGAATTGCATTGATTCGCACCAAGCCGTACCGGGATTGCAATCACTGGCAAGCGCCAAAATACCACCCGCAGCAATGATTTCACGGGCGGGGGTGTATTCGCTTTCGGCAAGTCCGAATGGGGTGCAGGGCAGCGAGACAGCTACCGTATCGCTGGTTGCAAGAGCCTTAATATCTGCAGCGGAGGTTTTCACCAAATGGTCTGCCGACACAGCGCCAAGCTCAACAGCCAACGAAGCGCCGCCGAGATTGTCGAACTCGTCGGCATGCAGCTTGAGCGGGAAGCCCAGTTCTTTAGCTTTTATTAATATCTGCCGGGACTGGGCCAGATCGAAGGCGCCGGTCTCGCAAAAGACATCCACAAAGGGCAAGGGACGTGCCATGGTTGAGGGCTGGTTCCCCCACCATTGGCGAATGAAAGGCAGCATCTCCGCGCAGAGCAGGTCGTTATATGCCTGCGGTCTGTCTTTATATTCAGGGGGTACAGCATGGGCGCCTAAAAAAGTAGGTGCCAGTTCGAGCGGACCAGCAGCGTCGAGGGCCAAGATGGTCTGCAACATGCGCAGTTCAGCTTCGCTTTCCAGGCCATAGCCGGTCTTGGCCTCAGCGGTGGTGGTACCGTGGGCAAACATGCGGGCCAGGCGAGGACGGGTTTCTTCCATCAAAGATTCAACAGAAGCCTCACGTGTTCGTCGAACCGTGGATATGATCCCGCCCCCGGCTGCCAATATGTCGAGGTACCTGGCACCGGCGATTTTCATTTCGAACTCGGCAGCCCGGTCCCCGGACCAGACCACATGCGTGTGGGGGTCGACAAAACCAGGCATGACCACGCAGCCGGAGGCATCGATAGCCAGTTCATCCTGGTGGAGGCGGCGCAATTCATTTGTATGCCCCACCTCGGTGATCTTCCCATCGCAGACAAGCACGGCGCCATCCTCAATCATAGCGAGGCTGCCCAGGGCGCTCCCGCGCTGCGGGCCGCCCTGGAGGGTGAGAAGTTGGGAGGCGGAATGGATCAACATGGTAATCGGGTATTAGAAGATTAAATTTGGCACATTGATAACAGCCAGGAGTCCGGATGTCCGTTTCATTTTACCCCTGTGTAAGAACTTCCGAGGGGGGTATGTCCCGGTGGAAAAATGCTTTAGTGGATGGAAAATTTTAGTATCAGGATCTCCATTAATTCTTATTTTACAAGCACCTGACGGACTTTTTCCAACGTATTGAGCCAGGCGTAATTGGCGGCCATCCAGCCATCCCCAGTGAGATATTCATTCAAGGGAGCCTCGAGCCCGTGGTTGAGTAAAGCCTGGACCGAACGCCAGACATTCACAACCGGCAGGTCATAATCGTAGGCAACCTGTGCGATGGCCAGGTCCAACTGCCAATCCCCTTCTATGTCATCTGCCTTTGTGGCAAGGATGGGAAGGGCGCCGGTAGCCAGGATGCGGTCCACGACCTGGCGCAGATATTTTTCAAAACTTACTTCAGAGCAAAAACACACAATCCTGGTAAATCACCAGCTGCTGGCTAAACCTGAATTAAAAGCTACTGATTCAAAAGGATTACTTAATCAATTGCAAAAAAACTCCTTCCCGGCATGGGAAACAAAAATTGCTGCTCTTCAGGGACAATTTCAGTCAGCAATTGAAGAAGCAATCAGATTAACTGAACCAAAAGCTAAAGATTATTTGTTACCCAAGCGGACAATTAAATCTAAAGAGGAACTTGAAGAATACCTGTTGAAATTAAAAACAGATCT
>JBGOZL010000083.1:0-7031 GCA_041480185.1 Anaerolineae bacterium | reverse complement strand
TGCCCGGAACATCAAAGGTTTTCCCGGCGAGCCTGACACGTATTTCGTTCATGTTGGCTTTTTTCTTTACTTTTGATAAGGGACTGGCCTTCGTCAAAGCCATGCTCTTTAACAAGGTGGTTGGGTTGGAGGGGATGGGGATTTTTGGCGCCTCCAACAACATTCCCGATTACCTTTCAGCGCTTCTCTCTGGGGGTGCCTTGGGCGTAGCTTTCATCCCTGTACTCAGGGAATACCTGGATCGCGACGGTCGCTCCGCTGCTTGGGATTTGTTCTCCCGCATAATTAATCTGGCATTCCTGTTGACCGCGGCAGTCTCGGTGATCATCATCGCCCTTGCGGAACCGCTTGTCCGCTACATTATTGTCCCGAGTTTTACTCCCGCAAACCAGGCTCTCACCGTCTCCTTGATGCGTCTCGACCTGCTCGCGATCCTGCTCTTTTCCATCAGCGGGCTGGTCATGTCCGCTTTGCAAGCCAACCAGCATTTCCTGCTCCCAGCTCTGGCTCCAATTTTTTACAATTTGGGACAGATTTTCGGCGTTACTATCTTGACGCCAAGCCAGGGTCTGCATCTTGGTCCGCTCACCCTGCCATCCTTCGGATTGGGACTTTATGGGATGGTTTATGGAGTCATTTTGGGGGCAGCCATGCATTTACTGATTCAGGTCCCTGGGCTGATCTATTACGGCTTCCGCTGGAGACCGTTAATCGGCCTGAAAACGCCAGGTGTCCAACGCGTACTCATCCTGCTCTGGCCGCGTGTCCTTACCATGGCAAGCATCCAGGCTTATTTTGTCGCCCGTGACAGCTTTGGCTCCCGCTTCGGCGGCGTCGGTGTGGGAGCGCTGAATCTCGCTTGGACCATCCAGCAGGTGCCTGAAACGATTATTGGGTCCGCCATTGCAATTGCCCTCCTGCCCACTTTGGCTGAATTTATTGATCGTGCCCAGTCGGATTCTTTCCGTCAGACGGTCAACCGCGCTCTACGGGTGATGCTCGCACTTAGCCTCCCTGCTTCAGCCCTGCTCGCGGTCGTAATACGTCCGTTGGTTGCTGGTTTCTTTGGTTATGAAACTTCTCAACTCAACTTGGTAACCTGGTGCACTTGGGCTTTCCTGCTGAGCTTGCTGGGTGATGCCTGGTTGGAAACAGCGGTACGTTCATTCTATGCGAATCAAAATACGCGCACCCCGCTTGTGGCGGCATTTATCCAGGTGGTTTCATTTATTCTCCTTGCATGGCTGTTTTCCACTTGGATTGGCCTGCCTGGCATTCCATTGGCTGCAGCCACCACATTCACCACGCAGGCGGTTGTTTTGCTCTCTCTTCAAAACCGTAAATTCCCCGGCTTGTTCAATATGGAGGGAACCCTGGTTCGCGCTGTACTGGCAGCCGTTGTCGGTGGGTTTGTTGCGTATGCCGCGCTGCGTTTCCTGCCGCTCTCTCCAATATTTGCTGCTTTGATCGCCCTGGGATTCGGTGCGGTGGCTGTACTGCCCTTTATCAGGAAGGAAGCCCGCCTGCTTCTTCATCTTTAATCATGAGGTATAATCGCCCGGATGTCTGAACCCGACTTGAAAGATACTCAACCGCATAAAGCCTTCCAAGGTACCCTTGCTGATACTTCCGCCTCGGAATCGAAGAAGAATTTTCCGCGCTGGCTGGTGGGATTATGTGTGGTAGCTCTGGTTGCCGTTGGCTTGTGGGCTGGTTATGGTTCTGGAATGAGTCAGCGATATGCTGCCCAAAATACTCAGAACGCTGGACAGCTCGATGAACAATTCCAATTGGGGATGAAGGCCTATGATGCCGGTAATTTCGATCTTGCCCAAAAATATTTCGATTTCGTTATCACCAATGACCCCAATTTTCCTGGTATTGTTAAAGCCTATTCCGACCTGATGATGCACATGCACGTTACCCCCACCCCGGAATTTTCTCCCACTTCGGTCGTTTCCCCAACCCCCGACTTGCGCGGTGCACAGGATATTTATAACACCGCTCTCCAGCTTCTAAATTCCGGTGATTGGAATGGTGCCATCACCAATATGGATTCTCTGCGCAAGTCTTTTCCCGACTTTCTTACCGCCCAAGTCGACGGCATGTACTATATGGCTCTTCGCCAGCGGGGCGTGGGAAAAATCACGGCTGCCTGCAATGATGCAAACCTTGAGGGCGGAATATACGACCTGACCCTTGCTGAACACTTTGTTGGTACCGGGGGATTGGACGCCTTTGCTGAAAGCCTGCGCACTTATGCTCGCCTCTATATCATCGGTGCCAGTTTCTGGGACCAGGATTGGCTGCAAGCTCAATACTTTTTTGCCCAGGTAATGGCTGCATATCCGAGTATGACGGATTCATCTTGTCTGAGCGCTACTAGTCGCTGGGTTGAGGCTACCCATAAGCTGGCGGACCAATACTTCGCAGCGGGAGAGTATTGCAAAGCAGAAGAACAATACGCAGCTTCCTTCATGGTGAGTGATCCATTAAATAACGCTGTATATCCTACTGCCACCGATGTGGCTAATAAATGTAATGGCGGCGGAAATGGCGGCAACCCGGGAGGTAGCGAGACTCCAACCTTCTCGCCGACTCCCACGACCGAGACTGCGACTCCCATAACCGAAGTGCCTCCCTCCGACACGCCCCCAGCCCCAGAAACGACCACCCCCACGCCCTAATCCGTTTTTCACTCCACCCCCATTGTTGTGCGCTTGGATCCGAATTAATGCGCCGGGATCCCGGTTAGATCATAAGCCATTGCTCCACTGATTTTTACCTGGATAATGCTCCCGATTTCCGCTTTCCCTTCGATAAAAACCATCCCGTCAATCTCCGGAGCATCCCTGTATGACCTTCCGATG
This sequence comes from Anaerolineae bacterium, assembly GCA_041480185.1. Lineage (GTDB taxonomy): Bacteria > Chloroflexota > Anaerolineae > Anaerolineales > Villigracilaceae > UBA877. The sequence goes on along the minus strand of JBGOZL010000083.1, from coordinate 4,161 downwards.
GCTATCCCACTCTTCTCCCCTTCTACCAAAACGTCCAGCGTTTGTCCAACGTAGGATTGGTTGATTTGAAGCGAGATGTCCTGCTGTAGCTCCATCAGTCTCTGATAACGTTCTTCTTTGACCGTCGCAGGGATGGGGTCACCAAGCGCTTCGGAGGCCGTATCTGCCTCGAACGAAAATTGGAATGCCCCCACCCGGTCGAAGCGCAATTCTTCCACGAAGTCCAAAAGTGTCTGGAACTCCTTTTCAGTTTCGCCTGGGTACCCAACAATGAATGTCGTGCGGATGGCTAATTTGGGCAGCTTGGACCGCATTTTTGCGATCGTGGTATGAACCCAATCTATGTTGGCAGGGCGTCGCATTCGAGTTAGGGTCGCCGGGTCAGCATGCTGGAGTGGAATATCGAGGTAGGGCAGCACCTGCGGGTGGCTTGCCATCACTTCGATTAATCTGTCTGTGACATAGCCGGGAAAAGCATACATAATCCTTATCCAGTCCATGTCCGGGACTGCCGTGGTCATTTTTTCCAGCAGTGTGGAAAGACCATCCCGGATGCCCAAATCGTGACCATAATCAGTAGTATCCTGCGCGATTAATACCAATTCGCGTACTCCTAAGTTGCGCAGGCGGCGGGCTTCGTCGATAAGCATTTCGAGGGGACGACTGACCGTAGTGCCTTTTATCAGCGGTATGGCGCAGAATGCACAGGGACGACGGCATCCATCCGCAATTTTTAAGTAGGCGCTCGCACCTGCAATGGCTGAACGCAACGCTCCTTTTTCATCCGTTCCAATGGTAGTGGTCTCGGGTAAATGGTAAAGCGGTTCAGGTCGCAACCCAGGACCAGCTGGATGTTGTGAATTTCGCCGAAGGTGCTGCACCACCTGGACTATGTCCATCCATCTGCGGGTACCGAGGATGCCATCCACACCCGATACCTTGAAAGCCACCTCGACCCCATACCGTTGTGTAAGACACCCAGCAGCGATCAGTAACTGATCTGGGCGTTTAGTCTCAGCCAGGCTGCGCAGGGTGGAATAAGATTCTTCGCGGGCAGCAGCTATGAATCCGCATGTATTGACAATAAGTACGCTAGCTGGCTGAGGAGCGCTGACGGCTTTGTAGCCTTTGCGTTCCAGTAGTTGCGCCATTGAGTCGGAATCAACAGTGTTTTTAGCGCAGCCAAGCGATGTCATGTGGAATGTTTTTCGGTTCAATACAATGAGCCTCTCATTTCGAAATTATCGAATTGTCAGGGTATGTCTCAGGGTGATTCTTAACTTTCAGGGTTTTATTGTTTCGGAGTTGGAGAAGGGCGCGGGGTGTTAGATAGGCGCATGGTCGCTGTTGGCCGGAGAGTAATAGTCGGGGTGGGAGTAATTGAAGGTGTTGGAGTAAAAGTAGCAGTTGTATTCAGGATCGCGTTGGCAGTATAGATGTGATCCACAACCTCGCCGAAATTTCCCATGGGGCCCAGGTTATTCTGGTTGAAAAGGATGGTGATGGCTCTGCCGTTTCCTGTCAGTACTTCGATTTGGGCATTGCCATCATATGGATATGCGGTACCTGCGGTAACGCGTCCTTCGAACTGGACCTTGCCGTCCACGGTGACACGCACAAAAGCTGCGTTCTGTGCGATGACGACGACCTGGACTGGCCCTTGGCCTGCTGCAGGTAACGTTACTGCCAATGTCTCGACAACCACAGCAACATCTGTAGTAGCCCCATTTCCCGTTATCTCCAGTTCTGGAGTAGCAGTGACTGGTTCTGCCGTTAAGAGAAGAAAATTAAGCATGGGAGGCGCTGTCGGACGAGGTGTTGACTCATTGCGCATATTGATAATTCGTTTGGTACCCCAAATCGCGAAGGTGAGTAGGAGGACCACTAATCCGCCTCCTACGATAATATCCATGGAAACGTATCGCCGAATAGAAGTCGGGATTTCAATTTTGAATGGACGTTTTTTAAAGAACTGAAATCTAGAGGAGGTTTTCTCAGATTCTTCGGCGAACCTGGTTTGTCGTTCTAACAACTGAGTTTGTAATCCTTCAGCGAATGTTAGCAGGATTGCATCAACATCCAGGTTGAGGAAACGGGCATAATTGTGTAGCATGCCGCGTGCCTGGACAGACGATGGCAAGCCTGCAAACCTTCCAGCTTCCAGTGCTAATAGATAATATTTTCGAACATGAGTATGGCGCTCGATTTCGTCCAGGGTCAAGCTCAAACTTTCCCTGCGTTGTTGAAGCGTTTTCCCGATAGAGTTGAAGATCGTCTGGGATGGAAGTGCATCAATTATGGGACCAGGGGGTTCTTCCTGGGGGGCGGCTTCCTCTAATTTTTCCGTTTCATTAAGCACTTCTTTAGCGATCAATTCCGTAGATTCTTCTCCTGCAGGTCGCAATTTTTGCACGTGAAGGACCTGGCTGAAACGGGCATTAACCGATCTAAGGAAAGCACCAATTGTGTGTGGTTTCGCAAGTACGGGATAATTGCCCACGTCCACTGCTGAAGCTGATATTTGATTTGACCCATGAGGGAAATCAGCTTGTATTGCAGATCGGTCCGCATCCCCACCTCGTTGGCGGGCAATTGCTTCTTCTAGTGAAAGTCCTAAAAACTCAGCATATAGCCGCAAAAAGGCACGCGCTTGAATCAGAGAAGGCAGAGTTTCAAAGTCATCAGCTTCGAGGGCCTCGATATAGTGCCTCCGAATATGCGTCGCCTGCACAACTTTCTGGATAGTCAGGTGTTTGGCTTCGCGGGCTTGCTTGAGTTGTAGTCCAATGGTTTCTGCCATATTAGCTAAAGAAACATCACCGGCGCCCCTTTTTGAACGGACCGGTGATGTTCTATTCGTTCTCTGTTCGCGATACTAGGCGGCAGGGTCGGTGCTTGTGCTGGGTTCAGCGGGTTGTTCAATAGGTTCTTTTTCTTCTGCTTTAGGAGCAGACTCTTCGATTGGCAGGCTTGGTTCTGCTTCACCTTCGCGAAACACGGTAACCTTGATCTCAGGGATTAAGTCCATCGTCAACCGGATTCGAACTGTGTGTTCCCCTAATGCGCGCAGAGGCTGCATATCCAATTGCTGCCGTTTGAGCGCATACCCCGACTTCTTTTGGAGAGCCTCAGCTACTTCCTGCGACGTGATAGACCCATACAGGTTACCCGTTTCACCAGCGCGAGCACCAAAGGATAATTGGACTTTTTCCAGTGCATGGGCAATCACGCTCATCTCATCGTTGAGGATAACACGTTTTTCTGCTGCTTTTAAACGGATGCGTTCAGCGGTTTTTATTGCGCCGGGCGTAGCAAGTACTGCCATCTTCTGCGGTAGCAGGAAATTACGACCATACCCATCCGCAACCTTTTTTACGTCGCCAGCACGTCCAAGTTTGTAAACGTCCTTAATAAGTAATACTTTCATTTTCAAGCCCTTTCGTACTTTAGGATGTTGGAGCGAAGGGTACAACGCTCCGGGGGCTGATTTTACCAGAGGGTTGACATCATGGGAAGGTATTTATGGAAGGTAGGAATGGCGGAAATAGTGATTATATACACTAACCATGCACCTAGAATTCCCATCGGTTCGGTTTTTAGTGTCGAATGACAACTTGTTTCCCCTTTTGAACTATGCTATAGTATAAATAATAGCTGGTGCTTTTTCCAGATCGCATGGGATTACGCATGCAAAATAATATCAAAGAGATAAAAACTAAAAGTAATAAATACGCCTGCAAAGATCGGTTGGAAGAATTAATCCTCTCCGGCGAACTTAAAATCGGAGAATGACTCCCGTCTGAGCGGGATTTTGCGATCCGAATCGGAGTCCATCGTCCCGTTCTGCGCGAGGCATTGGTGGATTTGAACACCAATGGGTTGGTTCAAATTATCCCTCGTCGGGGGGTTTATGTCAGTAATTACCGTCGTTCAAGCTCATTGTCTATCCTTTCTTCACTACTTCCTTACCACAATGGCAAACTCGATATTTCCATTTCGCAAAGCCTGATAGACATGCGCCTTATCGTTGAGTCTGAATCTGCTAGGTTGGCTGCTTTGAACCGCACATCGGAACAACTGGCTGAGTTTCACGACATGCTTCGTCGTGAGCAAGATGCTTTCCACAATATTCCTCAGGCGCTTACCAACATTGACTTTTTA
>JBGOZL010000082.1:0-7040 GCA_041480185.1 Anaerolineae bacterium | reverse complement strand
CCGTGGTATTGTGCCTGGACATCGATTTGCGGGTACTTGTTCTCGAAAGCTTTCTCAAGATCGCTGAAAGGGACGATGAGACTGCCGGCGGCAAAAACCACCAGGGGAGTCTTCCCCGAATTTGCTCCTGTTGGTTTTGTGCAGCCGGTATTCAAGCTGGCTAGGCAGAATATGACGGGGAGGAATAGAGAAGAAATTGTTTTCATCGAGGCGGGAGGTTTTACGTGGTAAAAGAAATTCTAGGCAAGAGTTCTGCCCTGACAATTTCAATTATATACGAGATAGAAAAGGTGGGCTTATTGCAAGCCCACCCTTTGAAGTTGCGAATTCCGGATTTATTTTAATGTAATCGATACCAGGCCTTTGATCCACGCTTTGCCGGAGGTTTGCCCGGGCATGGCCAGGTTGTAGATGCCGGGAGTGGCAGGGTCGAACGCCACCATGCAATCCGTGCAAGCCTGGACGGCTGCAAAGTCGATATCGTTGGCAAAACCATCGCTGGCGGTAAAGGTCACGGTTGCCGCGCCCGCCTTAATGCCGGCCTGGGTGAGCAGGTCGCTCAAGCGTACACCAGTGTAATCCGTTGCGCCATTTTTGGGGTGGACCAGGTTGAGCATGACCACGGTCATCGCGTGCAGCGCTGAATCTGTCAAGTGGAGTTCTTTGTTGACCAGCCCGGTGATAGTCAAGGTGACGGGCTCCGGTACGGATATTGTGATGGAAACCAGGCTATTAACCCACGCCTTGCCGGAGGTTTGCCCGGGCATGGCCAGGTTGTAAACGCCGGGGGTGGTTGGATTGAATGCCACCAGGCAATCTGCGCACCCCTGGACAGTGGCGAGATCAAGGCTGTTGGTAAAACCATCACTGGCAGCAAAGGTCACGATCGTGGCACCTGCCTTGATGCCAGCCTGGGTGAGCAGGTCGTTCAGGCGAACGCCGATGTAATCCGTCGCCCCATTTTTTGGATGGACCAGGTTGAGCGTGACCACGGTCATCGCGTGCAGGGCGGCGTCAGTCAACTGGAGTTCGTTATTGACCTGGCCGCTGACCGTCAGCGTGACAGGTCCTGGCGTGGGAGTCGGTGGGACCCCCGTGGGCGGGACGGCTGTCGGCGGGACCGACGTGGGCGGCTCTGCTGTGGGGGTTGCCACCGGGCCGCAGGCAGACATCAGAATGGATGCAAGGGCGAAAATGGATAGAACGAGCATGGTGGTGCGATTGAATTTCATTTCTTCTCTCCTTCAAAAGGTTGAATTGGTACGCCTCCCAGAGTTCTTCTGCGAGGACATAACTCCTATGTTGTGAGAATACAAAAATTGTTGATATTTACTAGGAAGTCGATCATTTTACATCAATCGCGATAATATTTTTGACCCAGGTGCTGGTGGGTTGGTCTGGTAAAACGATCATATAGGTTCCCGGCCTATCCATGAAGGCGAGCAATGCCTTGGGACAGTCCCGCACATCCGACAGGTTCACCTCAGCGGAATAATTATCCGATGCGGTAAAGGTCAGTTTTGTGGCTCCATCTTTGATCCCGGCTTTATCGAGAAGGTAATTCAGGAGCACTCCTTGGAAATCTTGCGGACCGTTTTTACCTGTTGCATTGACCGTGATGATTTCCATGGCTCGCAGCTCGGTATCCGTCAAGGTGAGCTCCTGGGTCACCATTCCTGAGATGGTCAGGCTGCCGGTATTTTCCGGAGCGGAAGCCGCTGTGGGAGTTGCTGCTGGTGGGACATTTACAGTGATTCGCGAAATCTGTCCGATCATTTGGCTGTTTTGTAAACCGCTGCCCACCATGCGCAGTGGGTAATACTGCTCGGGTAAATCTCCGTCATTGACCATGAATGCAACCAGGATGTCGTTATTCTCTTTAATGGTTTGGCTGTCAAGGGTGATCGTTTGCCCGTTTCCGCCTACCACGTCAATGGTATAACCTGCATCCGCCAGGGTATGGTTGAACGCATTTTCCGTATGGCTGTCACCGTCGTCCACTTCTCCCACCAGCAGCCACAAGGGTACTCCCACCCAGGTCTGCCCGTTTTCATCCTGCCAGCTTACCCCATGACAACTTGGTGATCCGCAAGACTGGTAGGAATCCCGGCTGACCGGAGAAGAAATGGCGCCTTGTAAATCCAGAGTCCAGGTTTGTCCCACTGGCTTGACCTCGACCTTGTTCACCCATTTGACCGACCAGTGACCGTCCACCACCTGGTCGTTGGTCGCGCTGACAACAACTAGTCTTAAGGTACCCTCTTCCGGAGTATTTAATGGTAAGCCGTTATGTTCGTAAGCAATGATGGCAGTCAGCGGTTCGTGCGTGGTCAATTCATTACCCATGGCTGGGTCGTATGCTGTGAACGCGCCGTTCATCACCTGGTCGAATGAAAAGGTCATGCTGTATCCATCTTCGGCAGTGATCACTACACCCATGGACGAGTCAAACGGTACCCCGAGGGTGGTCACCAGGTCCTTGAGCGCCACACCTTTGAATGGTTCGGGGATGGTGATCTTGCCGGTGCTGCTTTTTATACCTCCCTGTCCTTCCGTTACGGGCAGGGCTTTTAGTTGAACCATGTTGAGCACGTGCCCGCCGTTTGGACCTACCAACGCCAGGACGGTGCCCGATGGTTCGGCGCTGACAGGAGTCTCAGTTGAATTCGGTCCGCAAGTGGAAAGGATCAGGCAAAGAACAAAAAAAAGGGTCAAGGTGGGGATGGAAAGGCGATAATGGTTCATGATGGTTCCTCCTCAAAGCGGGATTTGTTCACCGGTGTGCTTTGTTTCGTAGCCGGTAAGGGCTTCGACGCCGCGCCGGAAAACGCTGGTTTGGATTGCATTTAGGAGGGGAGCAAGAAGGCTGCCCTCTTCCTGTGTGAAAACGATGTCGTATCGTTCGTGGAAAAGCGGGACGAAGCTAAGCCCAAATTGGTGTGCAGCTGCCCTAAGACCGATGGCTACGTCAACCTTTCTAGCTTGGACCTGGCGGGCGCACTCGGTGTGGGTGCTTACATATTTCGTGTAACCGTGAACGCTCTCCGGCGGAATGCCCTCTGCCTGTAACTGGCGATCGAACCAAAGCCGTGTCCCCGAACCGGGGTTGCGGTTGATAAAAGTTACCTCTGCCCGCGCCAGATCCTCCAGAGAATGGATTGCTTTTGGATTGCCGGCTGCGGTCATCAGTCCCTGCTCGCGGTGTGCGAGGGTCACTATTTGCATCGCCCGGTCAGGAAAAAAATGCCTTACAAAGGGCAGGTTGTATTCACCATTTGCGTCCAGTAGGTGTGCGCCTGAAAGGTTGCACAGATTTTGGCGCAAGGCCACCAGCCCATCCAGGCTGCCTACCGGCAGGGTCTGTACATCGAGATGATTCGAGAGTTGTCTTGCCAGCAGCTCTACTGCCAGGTCATGGCTTCCGGAAAAGACGATCGAAGGGCGGGTTGGGTTTTCCGGCAGGATGAGTTCCTGGACCAGGAAACCGCTGGCACGCGCCCGGTAGAAAATTTCCACCACTCCAGATTGGACTCGGGTCTCTACCAGTTCCACCAGACCGGCAGTTTCCAATTGCTTTAGATGATGGCGCACCCAGGCAGGGTGCTTACCAAGCGCCTTTCCCAGCATGGTCAGCGAGGCTGGTCCCGTCATCAATTGGCGTAAAATGGACAACCTGCGTGGGTCCGCCAGGAGTTTAAGTTGATCGAAGCTTTTAAGAGCTTGGATTGGCAGCATGCCGTTAAAATTTTCCTTAACGGCTTTGAGTTTAGCAATGGATAAGTATTTTGTCAATGAATATTCATCATATGTACTTGAATATTATGTCACCGCGAGATTGCATCTCCGTTCACCTGTCTGTATAATATTGTTACATGGTTGATGAATAGGAGGATCGTGTCAGGAGGTAATATTCATGTCTGGTGAAATTGTCATCACGGTTAACGGAAAACCATATACCGTCCAATCTGCACCGGGTACACCCCTCCTCTATGTATTACGCAATGAAATCGGACTGAATGGACCGCATTTTGGTTGTGGTGGGGAAAAATGCGGAGCTTGCATGGTTTTGATCGGGGCGGAACCTAAACTATCCTGTCATTTACCGGTTTCCGAAATTGGTCACGCCCGCATTACCACGCTGGAGGGTCTAATTGAAGAGGGCGAATTGCATCCGGTCCAGCGCGCGTTTATCGAGGAACAAGCAACTCAATGCGGATACTGCGTCAACGGGATGATCATCACTACTGCCGCATTATTATGGAAAAATCCGCACCCTACTGATGAACAAATTCGGACTGCCCTGGATGGGAATCTTTGTCGATGTGGCACTCATCTGCGCATTATGCGCGCTGTCAAGCGGGCCGAAATCTTGATATCGGGAAAAGGGGGGGACTGATGGCAAACCAGGGCAGGCAAACGAAACCGGAAAGTATGCGCCGGAAAGGACACAGGGGATCGGGACGGCGGGAGGCCTTTTGGGGACAATTAACCAACTGGCTCGACGACTGGCTGGAAATTAATTCCGATGGAACCGTTACGGCGTTTAGTGGCAAGGTCGAATTGGGCACCGGTGTTCGCACCGCTCTTGCTCAGATCGTTGCCGAGGAGTTGGATGTATCCATCGAGCGTGTGAAAATGGTTATGGGGGATACGCAGCGAACTCCTGACGAGGGCTACACCGCCGGGAGCATGACCATCAATTCGAGCGGCACCGCCCTCCGGAATGCAGGCTCACAGGCGCGTCGCATCCTGTTTGAGTTGGCAGCCAGGCGTCTCGCTTCCAATCTCGATCAATTAAATGTCCAGGATGGAGTAATTTCTGTAATTCAAGATCCCCAGCGAAAGGTCTCTTATGCCGAATTAATGGGAGGTAAAGCATTCAATATCGAAGTTGCAGAAAATATCCCTGTCAAGGATTCGCAGACCTATAAAGTCGTAGGTACCTCCACTCCGCGTGAAGATATTCCTCGTAAGGTGGCCGGTCAGTCTGCCTTTATCCAGGATTTTCGAGTGCCCGGCATGCTGCATGCACGCCTGGTGCGTCCGCCGAGTGTGGGTGCAGAGTTGGTTTCATTGGACGATAGTTCGCTGGCGGGTTTGCCTGGTGTGGTCAAGGTTGTTCAGCGCAATAACTTTATTGGGGTTGTCACTGAACGCGAAGAGCAGGCTATCCTGGCCGCACAGACACTAAAGGTGGAATGGCGCGAGCGGCCCACTCTGCCACCCATGCAGGAGTTGTACACAACCCTTCGTTCCAGGCGGACGGAGGATAATTTTCTGATCGACCAGGGGGATTTTGACGCTGCTTGGAAAAATGCTTCCCGCCAGCTTCAAGCCACCTATTACCAGCCCTATCATGCGCATGCTTCGATTGGTCCTTCATGTGCAGTCGCTGATGTAAAAGGAGATCAAATTATTGTATGGGCGAGCACACCGGGACCTTATCCCCTGAGTGGGACCTTGGCAAAATTGCTTGATGTGCCCCCTGAAAATGTGCATCTGATACACGTGGAAGGCGCTGGCAGTTATGGTCAGAACGGTTCTGACGATGCCGCTGCTGATGCTGTAATCCTATCACAGGCGGTTGGCAGACCCGTGCGTTTGCAGTGGTCCCGGCAGGATGAGTTCGTTTGGGAACCGAAAGCCCCCGCAATGGTCATGGAGGTTCGTGGTGGTTTGGATTTACAGGGAAATGTGGTCGCCTGGGATTATCAGGTCTGGTCGCCGTCGCACGTAGCTCGCGCTCACTCTCCTGAACAATTGGTTGCTGGGCAGCTTCTCTCTGGTCAGCCGTCTACCCAATTCGGTTTTTCATTTGGTGCTGAGCGTAATGCCCCCACCAATTATTCATTTACAAACCAGCGGGTGACTGTCCATTACATTGCTGACTCTCCCTTGCGGGCTTCGTCCTTTCGTAGTTTGGGTGGTGCCGAGAATACTTTTGCGAATGAATCGTTCATGGATGAACTGGCAGCTGATGCAGGCATGGATGCAGTGGAGTTTCGTCTTCGCTATCTACCCGATGAGCGTGCCCGTGAAGTAATAAAGTCGGCTGCGTCGAAGGCTGGTTGGGAGGCGCGTCCTTCCCCGCAGGGAAAGAGCAATAGATTGGCGGAAGGTCGAGGGATCGCTTTTGCCTGGTATGAAAATGATCAAGCCATCGTAGCTAGCGTCGCCCATGTTCAGGTGGATACTTTCAGTGGAAACGTGCGCGTCAAGCGCATCGTGGTCGCCCATGATTGTGGGCTGATCATCAATCCCGATGGGCTGAGGAACCAGATCGAAGGCAATACCATCCAGTCCCTTAGTCGGGCGCTCAAAGAAGAAGTTTTGTTTGACGAATGGCGGATTAAGAGTGTTGATTGGGAATCCTATCCGATTCTTACTTTTTCCGAGGTACCGGAAGTGGAGATTTTCCTGATTAACCGTCCCAAGCAACCCGCACTAGGTGCGGGAGAACCATCCACAACCACAACAGCTGCTGCAGTTGCCAATGCAATTTTTGACGCCACTGGAGCACGTCTGCGCCAGATTCCATTTACCCCCGAGCGGGTCAAGGCAGCTTTGTCTTAATTAGTCTTTTAAGGGGCATGTTCCCCAATTATTTTTGAAACGTTCATACTGGGATATTTTCGCAGTACCGCTTTCTCGGGAGAAGATATGAGTAAAACGAAAACAATAGCACAATTCATCCATGCTATCCGGCAGTTGCCCTCTGATGAAGCGGTTGACGATTCTGAAGTGTGGTACAAAACGCAAAAGGAACATTGGCTCGAGTGGCTGAAGGGCTACCAGGGACCCGGAGGGTATGGTCGCAAAGTGGACAAGGAACGCGATGCCAGGTTCGCCTATAACCACGTGGTAAATTCTGAAATGCTGCTCTGGATCATTCCTGCGGCCGGGATAAAACCAAATTTAGTCAAAGCTGCGCGCCGTGCTTCTGCCCATGGTGCTACTCTCCAGCAGAAATCTGCTGCCATACGAAAAATTGTCCCTTGGGAGGAATTGGTAAACGCTCTTTGGGGTTGAAAACAGAAGTT
>JBGOZL010000081.1:0-7046 GCA_041480185.1 Anaerolineae bacterium | reverse complement strand
GAAGATGATTATGAAGGCTATCTGATCGAGGCTAATCTCTGCCATGATGGTCAACTGGTCTTTACACCCATGAAACACAAGCCCCCCCTGAGCGAGAACACAGGTCTGCTTGGGATCATCGTCACAGACGAACCCGGTTGCCTGGTCTCTTCCAGTGCCCGCATCTACACTGCTGAAAAGCACGGATATACCGGGTATAAGATGATCCCCTGGCCCCCCTACGACCTCTCCTCCACGCCTACCCCCTAAACCCACCTGGAGCCGCCATGCCAGATTACCCTGAATTTATCCAAAAATACCCGGCCTACGATAAAACGCATGACCTGGACGAACTGCGCGACCGTGACTATGCCCGCCTCGACAGCTCCTGGCAGGTCTATCTCGATTACACCGGCGGCGGGTTGTATGCCGATTCGCAGATGCGTCTTCATCAGCAGGTGCTGGCTGAACATGTTTTTGGCAACCCGCACTCCTCCAACCCCACCTCGCAGGCTGCCACCCGCCTGATCGAAAGCACCCGTGCCACCATTCTGCAATTCTTCAATGCCGACCCCGCCGAATACACCGTCATCTTTGCCCAGAACGCCAGTGGTGCGCTTAAACTGGTTGGCGAGTCTTATCCCTTCGAACCAGGCAGCCGCTTTGTGCTGACGTTTGACAACCATAATTCGGTCAACGGTATTCGTGAGTTTGCCCACGTCAAGGGCGCCGAGGTTACCTACATCCCGGTCGGACTACCCGACATGCGCGTGGACCCTGACTCCCTTGATGCATCTCTCGAGCAAATCCCTGACCATAAAAACAATCTGTTTGCCTATCCGGCTCAATCCAACTTTTCCGGCGTCCAGCACCCGCTCGAATGGATCGAGCGCGCCCACGCCAAAGGATGGGACGTTCTTCTCGACGCAGCCGCGTTTGCACCCAGCAATCCGCTTGACCTGGGCAGGTTCAAAGCAGATTTTGTCCCGCTCTCGTTCTACAAGATCTTCGGCTATCCCACCGGCATCGGGGCCCTGCTGGCCCGCCGCGAAGCACTGAAGAAATTGCGCCGCCCCTGGTTCGCTGGCGGGACAATCACTGTCGCCTCCGTCCAGGGGGACAAGTACTACCTGGCCGAGGCTCCTGCCGCCTTCGAGGACGGCACTCTCGACTACCTCAATATCCCGGCTGTGGAAATCGGGCTGAAGCATATCCAGTCCATCGGCTATGAGACCATCCATGAGCGTGTGCGCACCCTTACCGGCTGGCTGCTTGATAACCTGTCGGAAATGAAACACCGCTCCGGGGTGCCGCTGGTGCGCATCTACGGACCCCTAACCACCGAGAATCGCGGAGGTGCGGTGACAGCGAATTTCTACGATCCGGCCGGCCGGCCGATCGACCACAGCGCCATCGAGCTGGAAGCCGGGCAGCACAATATTTCCCTGCGCACAGGTTGTTTCTGCAATCCGGGCGCGGGAGAGATTGCCCTGGGGCTGTCTAAGCCCGAACTGGCAGCCTGTTTCACACAGCCGGGTCATAGCCAGCGCTTGAGCCTGGACGACTTCCGACTGTGCATCGACGGGAAATCCTCCGGAGCCGTGCGCGTTTCGGTGGGACTGGTGAGCAATTTCGATGATGTCCAGGCGTTCTTGAAATTTGCCAGAGGATTGTTGAATTGATATGACCATTCCCACCCGCCTCCAGATCCACCCTGGTTCGCGCGTCCGCATCATTTTGAAACAGGACCAGGCCGCGGGCAAATTGACCGAGGGCATCGTCCGGGATATCCTCACCAGTTCGCCCGCGCACCCGCACGGCATCAAGGTCCGCCTGGTGGATGGGCAGGTGGGCAGGGTACAGGAAATTGTCGTGTAATTGTCAATAAATTGAATGAAAAAATTCTCCCCAAATATTGTACAATAAGACCAGCGCCCCATGTATATATAATGTGGAGAATTTCATGAGCCCCAGTGAAAAGGTTTTATTAACCATCACCGTGACCCCTACCCGATTCACTCCCTTCTATTCTTCAATGCCCTGAGATATCTCTCCTCAGGGCAAAATCTTAAATTTGTCAGGTTGCGATTCAAAAGGAAGATGCAGGTTAAGTACTCCGTCGTATAAAAGCCGGAATTTTATTGTCGCAAAGTCACAGAAAACTTATGAGTTACGGTTCTGGAAAAGTAGCAGTATAATCGCCGCCATGTCCCCATCCATCCAAAACAGGAAACGCAGGCAACTTTCCCCATACCTTTACCTCTTTATCCCGGTCGCATTCGTCCTCGGCCTGGGAGCTGGATACCTGCTTTGGAGTCCCAAGGCTGCCCCCCTCGCTGCGGGTGCAACGGGTGACCAGCGTGTGAACGTTTCCACGGATGGCGACCCATCCATCGGACCGGCGGACGCCCCCATCACCATCGTTGAATTCAGCGACTACCAGTGCCCGTACTGCCAGGCCTGGTACCAGCAGACCTTCGACAAGTTGATGGCCAGTTATCCGGGCAAGATCCTCTTTGTTTACCGCGATCTCCCCCTACCCGGGCACCCCGAGTCGCTCCCAGCTGCCGAGGCAGCCAACTGCGCCGGGGAACAGGGTGCCTATTGGAAGTTTCACAATGACCTTTTCAGCGGACAATATTCCCTTGGTCGCGCCGCCTACGAACAGTACGCTTCCGACCTGGGGCTGGATACCGCCGCTTACTCTGCCTGCCTGGACGACCACCGCTACCAGGCTGAAGTCAAGGCGGACTCCGCAGATGCTGTCCGCTTGGGATTGAACGGTACACCGAGTTTTGTGATCAACGGCCAGATTTTGGTGGGGGCGCAGCCGTTCGAACAGTTCAAAGCGATTATCGACGCGGATTTGGCTGCAAAGCCGTAATTTTTTGACACCTGTCCGGGTGTCCACGAGAGGGTGAAATGAAAAAATTTGTCACGGTTGCAGGCAATATCGGAGTTGGCAAGTCCACCCTGGTCGAAATGATCTGTAAAAAATTAAGCTGGACGCCGTTCTTTGAACCGGTAGCCGAGAACCCTTACCTGGCTGACTTTTACAAGGACATGCAGGCCTGGGCTTTTCAATCGCAGATCTTCTTCCTCACCCACCGCCTGCGCGCCCACCATCAACTCGCCCAGTATCCATCTTCCGCCGTCCAGGATCGCTCGGTCTACGAGGATGCCGAGATCTTTGCCCACAACCTATTCCTCCAGGGACATATCCGTCCCCGCGATTACCAGACTTATCGTGAGCTCTACGAAACCCTGGTCGAGTTCCTACCGCCGCCCGATCTTGTCATTTACCTGCGCGCTTCCGTCCCCACCCTCATCCAACGCATCGAGCGACGCGGGCGTGACTACGAGCAGAAAATCCCTGCCGATTACCTCACCAGCCTGAACAACCTGTACGAGACCTGGATCGCAGACTTCACCCTTTGCCCGGTGCTGACCGTCCCCGCCGACGACCTTGACTACGTGGCGCACAACGGTCACCTCGAGCTGATCGCCCAGAAGGTGGAGGAGAGGCTTACCGGCAAGGAGGAGGTCATCTTTGACCCCGAGGAAGTGGCGCGTGCCGCCACCGATTAAAATAAATCAAAATCCCCGCCAGTGAAATGAGGCGGGGATTTTTTTATTCCACGAACACTCCGAATTTTAAGCGGCTCTTTAACCAAATTTCACCGTTCCCGCCCGCGTTCCACATCTTCCCGCCGGGGCTGTTGCATTCTGCGGTCAGCACCGTCTCGGGCGCCAAGTTCTTTATACAGATCGATCCGGGGACCTCTCCCGCCCCCGGTGAGCCCGATTTGGCCGCCTCGTTCGGTTTCCCGGGCGTAGGAATGCACACGAATCCCCATGCACCGTTTCCATCCGGGAGGCGGCACCACGTCCGGTCTGCCTCGGAAACCAGCGGATAGTTGTAGATATCTGCTGTCCGCCCGTCCGATTTGAGCAGGCGCACGCTGCTGCCAACGTCAAGCAAACCAATGCCGGTGTCAGCATGGTAGAAGACAGCGATCTGGCGCGGCAGCAGGGTCAGGGCTGGCAGGGTATAGACATTGGCGCTCCCCGCCCCGTTGTCCAGTTTCCAGTTCGCCACGTTGATGGATACCGTGCCCATGTTGATGATTTCAATATATTCGTCGCCCGTATTCGTCGTTCCGTCGCCGTTCCAATCGGTGCGCGGGTGTGGCAGGAACTCGTTGAGCACAACGTTGCCTGGGACGGTTGTGGGAGCGCGTGTGGGCGTTCGGGTCGGCGAGCGCGTGGGCGTGAAGGTGGGGGTGAATGCGATCACCCCTGGGCACATCACGATCGGACTTGCGCTGTTTTGCGGGTCGGCCGGATGGATCAGAGCAAAATCGTTGGCATTGTCGTTGGTATCATAACAATTGGCGGCACCCACCGGCTTGCGCTCGTAACTCTGGTTTAACAGTTCGTTTTCCTGTAAAAGGGGCGAAAGGAAGTTCCCTTCGCGGAAGGTTGTGGTTGCGCACATCCCGGCCATGTCCTGTACCGTGCTGGAAAAATTAAACAACCCCACCCCGCCATTATCGTCGATTCCCGGGGTAAAGGTCATGTCAGCAAAGTCAGCTAAGCTGGAACCCGCGGCTGCCACCAGGTAATGCTGTCCGGGCTTGAGGATGGTGCTGGCTGGTATGGTCACCAGCGTCGTGACACTCGTGCTGCAGCCGCTGGAAGCCCTGATCGTCCAGGAATCGATTATGACCTGCCCCGCATAAGGATTGTAGATCTCTATGAATTCATCGTTCGCCCCCAGCGGACCGCGCGAGCGGACTTCGCTGATCACCAGGTGGGTCGGTGCGTTCGGGGTGGCGGTCGCTGTCGCTGGCGGGTTGATCGTGAAGGATTGCTGCGCCAGAGCTGAATTCCAATTACTGTTGCCCGCCTGGTTGGCATCCACCACACAGGTGCCAATTGCATTAAAGGAGACGATCCCTCCGCTGATTGAGCAGATCGCGGATGCCGAGGCATCGATCGTGATGATCACCGGGTTGCCGGAAGCTCCCCCTGTTGCCGTGGGAGTATAAGACCCTCCCACCCCTGGGCTGATCGGAGCGGGACCGAAGGTGATGGTCTGGTCGCCCCGTGCAACCGGGAAGGGTTGTTGCACCGGGGGGGCCGCTCGCCAATTGTCGTTTCCTGCCTGGTTCGCATCGATCACACAGTTGCCAACCGCAATAAAGGAGACGGCGCCCGCGCTGAGAGCGCACACCGTCGAAGCGCTCGCATCGATGGATAGAACAACTGCCAGGCCCGATGTGGCTGTTGCGGTTGGGGTGTAGGAGACTCCTCCCACCTTGGCATCCGCTGGCGCGCTGGACGTAAAAGTGACCGTTTGAATACCCTTGTCAACTGCAAAGGACTGCTGGACCTGTGGAGCCGCACTATAATAACTGTCTCCGAGCTGGTTGGCATCAATCACGCATGTGCCGGCTGCAGTGAAGGTGACTGCACCTGCGCTTATCGAGCAGACCGAAGAGGCAGACGAGTCGATGGAGAGAGTAACTGCCAGGCCCGATGTTGCTGTCGCCAGAGGTGTATAACTTGCTCCCCCTACCCTTGCGCTGGCTGGCGCCGTGGAGGTGAAAATGACGGTCTGATTTGGGTCTGTGCAGGCGATTGTTAGTGGGCTGGTAAGATTTTGTGGGTTGGAGGGAGAAATCAGGTTAAAATCGGGCGCATTGTGATCTGTGTCGGCGCAATTTCCAAGGGTGCCGCCCGGACCACGCTCATAACTTCGGTCCGAATTTCCGGCCAGGGGGAAAAGGGGAGTACCTTCCATGAAGGGTATCCCCTGGGTCATCCCCACACTGTCCATAATCGGAGTCTGGTTAGGACCTGTTAATGCAATTCCACCGTTGTCGGGTATGTCATAGCTATAAGTGCCGTTCGAGGACACTGCCCCGCCACTGCCCCCCCAATTGGTATTTGCAACCAAATAATGCTGCCCGGATGCCATTTCAGTATTATTCGGGATGATATAGATTGGGGTTGAGGGCATTACACCAATTTGATCTGACGGCCAAATCTCCCAGCCGCTGATGTCTATTGGATTTGTGGTTGGATTGAATAATTCGATGAACTCATCGGTTCCCCTGCCAGGCCCCCTGGTACGAAACTCGCTGATCACCACGTTCGTGTGCTGCGGATTCATCCCGGGCGCGGCCCACACCAACCCGCCCCCCGGCGCGCCAACCAGCACCCCCAGCGCGATCAAGGTGCTAAAGAATTTCAGGAAAAATTTACCTCCGCGCAGCATGCTATCGGGCTCTCCCTCCCTTCAATTATAACAAACCCTCTGCGCTTCCAACCGGCGCGCAGACTTATAGTGTGGATTTTTTGAAATCGAAGGGTTGTCTTAGCGGGGCTCGACCACGATTTTAATTGCTGTCCGGACCTTGTCCTCTATCGTCACGTCCACGAATTCGGGCACCGCCACCACGCAGATGCCGTCATTCTTGAGATAGCCGGTCGCCAGCACCAGCGCCTTCACTGCCTGGTTCACGGCTCCCGCTCCGATTGCCTGCACTTCCGCCCGTTTGTGTTCGCGGACCACGCCCGCAATCGCCCCGGCCACGGCAGAGGTACGGGAGGTTGCGGATACCTTGATTATGTCCATTGTGTCTCCCTTTCGCGAACGATCGGTAATGGGGGCACTACCTTATGAAATTGTACGCTATTTCAGGCTTGGATTCAAGTCACCTGGTGTACTAATCCCCCCAACCTTGTCCGTTTTACGCCGCTGTTTCCCGTACCGTGGGCCAGACTCCCGCCACCTTCCCGCCGCATTTTGGGCATTTTCCATCCGCTCCCACCCTCATCGTTTGCACCCGGAACCCGGTGCGTTCCACCAGGGCGGTGTTGCAGTGCGGGCAGAACGTGGTTTCATACTCGTCCACCCTGCCCGGCAGATTCCCCGCGTAAACGTAATGCAGCCCCGCCTCGCGCCCGATCTCCGCCGCCCGCAGCAGGGTGTTCGCCGGCGTATTGGGTGTATCTTCCATCTTGTAATCCGAGTGGAATGCCGTCACATGCCAGGGGAT
>JBGOZL010000080.1:0-7136 GCA_041480185.1 Anaerolineae bacterium | reverse complement strand
TTCACCTACGGGCAAGCATCACAATCCCTTCTTTCGGGAAGGGTTCCCGGCATTACAAGAAGCAATGAAAGAAGATCACCTTCAATTCCCGAATAAGAAGTTAATTATCAGGAATGTAATCGGCGTAGGTGACCTGGTAGCCGTCCACTCACACCTCGTGCTCCGTCCAGGCGAACCGGGCATGACCGTAGTTCACCTGTTTCGATTCCAGGCAGACAAAATCGTTGAGCTTTGGGATATTGGACAACCCATCCCTGCAGATTCACCAAACCGCGATGGGACGTTCTAGAAAAAGGAGAAACCATCATGACCAAGTCGATGATCGACTCGACAACAACAGACAAAACAGTTAAAAGCGGGCATGCGCTGGTAAATGGAATCAACCTGTTCCACGAAATATCCGGTGCTGGCAGACCATTGATCATCCTGCACGGAGGAGTCAGTGCAAGCGAAGTGTTCAATCCCGTTCTGCCTGCGCTAAAAGAAAGCAGGCGAGTCATCGCCGTCCATTTGCAAGGTCACGGACGGACTGCGGATATCGACCGACCGCTCAGCTTTGAGATGATGGCCGACGATATTGCGGAATTAATAGACCATCTGAACCTAGAAAGTGCGGACCTATTGGGCTACTCGCTTGGAGGCGGAGTAGCCCTGCAGACCACCATCCGACACCCAGACATGGTCCGCAAGCTCGTGTTAATCTCAACTCCTTTCAAGCGGACAGGATTTTTCCCTGAGGTCCTAAAGGATATGGGGCAAATGGGTCCCGAGGCTGCGAAGTTTATGAAGGAATCTCCGCTCTCACAGCTTTATCCTGATGCCGATTGGCCGAGACTATTCACAAAATTGGGTAACCTATTGCGACAGGATTATGACTGGTCGAAGGGTGTAGCTGCAATAAAGTCACCGGTAATGATCACCTTCGCGGATGCTGATGCAGTGCGAACGGAGCATGCCATGGAGTTCTTCAGACTGTTGGGCGGCGGGCAAAAGGATGCAGGAATGGACGGGAGCGGCAGACCAGTGGGTCAATTAGCAATCCTGCCGGGCATGACGCACTACAACATCCTTACCTTCCCCATGCTGGCGACCCTGGTAAACACATTCCTCGATATGCCTATGCCTGAGGCAAGGTGAGAATATAAATGTATAAAGAACGAAGCGGTCAGAAATAATGATCCAAGAAGGGACAAAAAGATGATCCTTCACGATAATGAATTGAAAACAGACCTTCCAAAAAGTCTGGCAGTCCCGGCGCGGCGAGCATTGGACGCTGCAGGCATCCAACGCCTCGAGCAATTGACAAAATTAAGTTTGGCTGAAATATAGCAATGGCATGGAATCGGGTCACATGCAATCATTCAGCTCCGCCTTGCGCTTGCAACAAGGTATTTAGCATTTGAAAACGAGGATTTATATGACCATGACATCTTCGAAAGTAAACATGTCTCCATCAGAGCTCATTACCGGCCAAATCGCAGGATTGACAGATTGGCGCGGCCTCCTGTTGAGCAAAATCCGAGAACTAATCAAAGCTGCTGCCCCAGACATCACGGAGGAATGGAAGTGGGATACAGCGGTCTGGTCACAAAAAGGGAATGTACTTTCTGCAGCTGCTTTCAAGGACCACATAAAACTCAACTTTTTCAAGGGCTCCTCCCTAATGGATCCGCACGGCCTCTTTAACGCCAGGCTGAAGGCGAAGGCAATGCGCGCCATCGATTTCTTCGAGGATGACATAATTGAGGAGGCAGCCTTGAAGGATTTAATTCTTGCTGCAGTTGCCTATAATCTAGGTGGCAAATATAACTAACCAGGCGGAAGAAAAAGGAGGATTAATGAGAAAAGTAATTGTTTCAGAGTTCTTGACTTTGGATGGCATCATGGAAGACCCGGGCGGAGCTGATAAATTCATCCATGGTGGATGGGCTTTTCAATTCGAACGTGGACCCGAAGGAGACAAATTCAAGCTCGATGAAGTGATGGAGGCAGGCGCTCTCCTTTTAGGCAGGATAACTTATGAAGGATTTGCAGCAGCCTGGCCATCCAGGACAGGGGATTTTGCCGATAAGATGAACAACATGCCCAAACACATCGTTACTTCAACCCTGAAAGATGCCAAGTGGAATAATTCGAAGCTGATTAAAAATAATATTCTGGAGGAAGTGTCCAAACTGAAGGCGATGCCGGGTGACGATATCCTGGTGGCAGGCAGTGGACAGCTTGTGCATCTATTGATGCAACACAACCTTATCGATGAATACCGGCTGATGGTCTACCCGGTCATACTGGGGAGTGGGAAGCGCTTTTTTAGGGACGGCGGCGAGGTGAAACTGACCCTTGTCGAAACAAAATTGTTCGGTTCAGGTATTACATTATTGCGCTATCACCCCACAAAATGAACAGCAAGAATATTTTGGGAATATTCTATATATTTCCCAACTTTTCAGAGAATAACAATGATCTACTGGAGTAGAATCTTAAAAATATGAGAATGTTCAGGATGAACCGTCTCATTGATATTTACTGGGGCAATGGGTACGATATTTGTTGATACGGTATATTTTTATGTCTTCCTGCTTACCTGGCTAGAATAATTTTCCCGAACTTTCGCGGCAACCTGGTGATTGTTCATCTTATCAACAGTTTCAACTGAAAGGGTGTTTACTTTTGTCCCATCGAGCTCATACCGAAGCAATTTAACCTGTCAGCCGCGGCTTAGTATTTCCTTTAAAAAGAAAGGTCATCACAATCCCTGCGATAAATCCGCCTACATGGGCCATGTAGGCCACGCCGCCCGTGTCGGCTGTGTTAGTAATAGAAGCGACGCTGCTAAAGAACTGCAGGACGATCCACATCCCAATTACGATTAACGCAGAAACCTGAATCACTTGTTGGCCTTGCAATACTCTAACCTTTCCCAGTGGGAACATCAAAATATAAGCGCCGAGCACCCCAGCAATCGCCCCTGAGGCTCCCAAATTCGGGACGTTTGATCCCATGCTAAACGCCAGCTGTGCAAAAGTTGCCGCAAGCCCACAGAGTAAGTAGAAGATTAAGTACTTGATATGCCCGAAACGGTCTTCCACATTGTCACCAAAGATCCATAAGTAAAGCATGTTGCCCCCCAAGTGAACCCATCCAGCGTGCATAAATATTGAACTGAAGAGAGTCTGGAAATCACCGAGGGGATTTGACAGGAACCGGCTGGGGATAAAAGCCCACTTCTCAATAAATGGGTCGCCCCCGCTCAATTCTACGAAGAAGAATATGATATTCAGGGCGATCAAAACATATGTGACCACCGGAACCGTTCTGCGCGCACTATTGTCATCACCGATTGGTAGCATAAATCAAACTCCTTCCATGCTAGTATCGATTGACTTTGATAACTTTGGTTGTTTTATGCTCATATAATCCGCATGTTTTTAAACTGCCAACGTAAGATGGAGACCTTGGTTCTACCCTTACTTGCACACTCTAAGGACGAATGTGTTCTCGAACTTTCGCGGCGATCTGGTGATCGGTCATCTTGTCGACGGTTTCTACAGAAAGGCTGTATCCTTTCATACCATCCTGCTCAAGACGTTTTGCCAACTCACCTTTGGCCTCGCCGGGGCCAAATATTTGAATGGAGTCTGCGCCCCGAATTACAGCGATGACCGCTTCGTAGAAGTTGTTGAGTCGGTTCCCAAATTGCCGGTCGCGCACATCTTCCGTCGAACCGTCCTGGGAAGCAGTCCCTCCTGTAAAGCGGGCGTGTTTTTCCATATTTGAAGTGATTTCCTTGATCTCCTCTCCTGCCTCTGAGACAATCACGATCACGGCTTTGCGATGATCGATCCATAGACCTGCTTGCTTTTTCATGTGCATTTTCCTTATCATATACTAATCGTTAGAAAGAGCTTGTCATTGGTAGATTAATCTAAGGTGTCTTAAGTCTTAATGCTACTTGAATAAAAATGTACTTTAAACGATCTCAATATAGGTAACACCAGCAATATGACTCATTTCTTTGCCTATTACCTAATTAGAGCTGGCTTTTCAATAGTTAAGGTGACGCAAGACTGCGATATTTTCACGATTGATGAAAATACAACCAAACAAAATCGCCTTAACCGGACTTCTGCAGTGACCAGTTACGAGACTAATTCCGCTATCTTTAGCTTTGCCCGTCATTTACTCATGTTCTGTAGGGCAAATTCCCAGTTGATCAGCTTGTCGAGCACTGCATTAACATAGTCGGCACGACGATTCTGATAATCCAGGTAATAAGCATGTTCCCACACATCGATGGCGAGCAAGGGCTTCAAACCCATCGCCATTGGGATATCGGCATTGGCAGTCTTCACCACCTTGAGCAGGCTGCCCTCAAGGACAAGCCAAGCCCAACCACTCCCGAATTGTGAAACTGCCATACTGGCAAGCTCCTTCTTGAAGGTGTCGACGCTGCCGAAAGATGCCTCGATTTTAAGCTTGAGTGCATCGGGCGGTTCACCACCCCCCTTCGGGGTTAAGCTCTTCCAATAGAAGGAGTGGTTCCAGGATTGTGCGGCGTTGTTGAAAATCCCGGTTCTTTCCGGCTGTCCTGCAGTACTGGTAATAATCTTATCCAGTGACAGGCTGGCATATTCTGTTCCGGCAATCAGCTTGTTCAGGTTGTCCACATAGGCTTTGTGATGTTTCCCATAATGAAAACTCATGGTTTTGGCTGTAAGGATCGGTTCCAATGCATTTTCGGCATATGGAAGTGGGGGTAAGGTGAGGGCTGATGCTGGTCCAAGTATGGTCGAGGAATTGCTTGCATCTGTCTTGCTCATATCGGTCTCCTTTTGGTTGATCGGTGCCGTATAACGGCTTGGGCTATTAGTTTTTTGATTATCCAACTTTCTTAAAATCTATAAATCCTCGCTGAACGTCGAGGGAGGTCAACTGCACACGAACCCGATTGCCCACATCCAGTCCTTTGAATCCATTCACCAGCTTTCCTTCCACTGGCACAGTCAGCAATCGAACCCAGGTGCCTTTCTCGGAAGCGCCAGTAACAATGGAATCGAACCTCTCCCCGATCCTCGATTCGAGCAGGAGCGCGGCTGCAGATTTGCCAACCTGTCGTTCGACTTTATTGACGGTATCTTCTGCCTGGGTACAATGAGTTGCCAAAAGCTGAAGTTCCTCCATCCGGTAAGGCACGGTCCTGCCGTCTATGGCTGCTTTCAACAAGCGCTGAGTGAGCAAATCGGGATAGCGACGATTGGGAGCAGTGGAGTGAGCATAATCCTTAACAGCCAGACCAAAGTGCCCTGGTGCAATCCCTTCAGGAGGCTCGGCAATGTATTCACCTGAGCCAAGCAGCTTGATCACAGCCAGGGAGAGGTCCGGGAAGCGCAAGGGATCCTCGGCTTTCACCCTGATGAGGAATTCCTCCAATGCTTTTGAATCCGGATTATCCGGGAGACCCACCTTGTGATCCCGGGCAATTTCGACGATCCGGTCCCAGCGTTTTGGAATGCGAACCACCCGGCGGATCGAAGGGAAATTATTGGCAGAGAGGAAACGGGCGGTAACGCCATTGGCAGCCACCATGAAATCCTCAATAATCACCCTGGCGCGGTTCATTTCATCCATTTCGAGAGATTGAATTTGGTCACCATCGAAAACAGGCTTGGCTTCAATGGTTTCCAGACTCAGCGCCCCGTGAGTGTGACGGAGTTCCTTCATCCTTTGGGCTGTCTGATCCTGAAGGCGCAGATTCTCATCCAGTCCTTTTACCGCGGCGATGGCTTCCGGCTCACTGCCACTCCCACCCAGCCAAGCAGCAACGCTGTTGTAGGCTAGCTTTGCATGATTAGTAACCTGCGCCCGGAAGACACCGGAATCCTTGAGTGTTCCATCCACATCGACCACCATCTCGACAACAATCGACAGGCGTTCTTCGCTGAAATTCAATGAGGTGAGGTCGGTGGAAAGCTTTTCAGGAAGCATTGGAAAGATTTCCGCAGCGGTATACACCGAAGTGGTATTATGGCGGGCATGTGTATCGATCGCCGAGCCATTTTTAACCAGCGAGTCCACGTCTGCCACGGCAACCAGGATTTTTACCTTGTTCCCAGGCAACGCCTCAGCAACGGTTAATTGATCCAGATCACGCGAGTCATCGTTGTCAATGGATGCCCAGAGAAGGCCACGCAAATCTCGAAACCCGGGGGAACCTTCAGCTGAACCCGCCTCTGCCGTTGCAGGGTGTTGTAGTTTTTCGAGCTCTGCGAGCGCTTCGCTGGAAAAATCAGGAAGAAGGCCCCGCTCAAGCATTACCCGATGGGCAATGCTTTCCAATAATGCTCGATGATTTTGATGATTTGTATTCATATAATATCCTTGTTATCTCGAAATAAATTTCGCCAGACCAAAAGCCGCGGCCGCGGCCAGACTGCCAATCAGCGCAGTCTGAAAAGCACTCCGAAAAGGATGCGTCCCCGTGAAACGGCCTTTCACATACCCAAAGATTAGAAGAGCAGTAAGGGTAAAAATTACTGAAAATAAGAGAGCTGTGTTTGTATTAGGAATCAACATATAGGGGGCAAGGGGAATCATCCCACCGACGACATAAGATATCGCAATCGTTAGAGCGCTCTTCAGGGCGCGTTTGGGAGCAGGTTTTTCGAGTCCCAACTCAAAGCGCATCATGAAATCAATCCATGCTTCCGGGCGCTTACTCAGCGCATTTGCCACGAGTGTGCTCTGCTTTTCCTCGAGGCCATAAGATAATAGGACCTCTTCCACTTCCTCTATCTCCTTGGCAGGGATCAGTTCCACTTCACGCCGTTCAGTCTCCTGTTCGCTGGCGTAGTGCTCAGCATCACTCCTGGCTGCGAGATAGCCGCCCAATCCCATAGATATTGAGCCTGCCGCAATCTCAGCCAGCCCACCGGTGATGACGATAGCAGTCGAGTTGGCAATTCCTGAAAGTCCTGCAGCGAGTGCAAAGGGCACAGTCAGCCCATCTGACATACCAATTACAATGTCTCTTATCACAGCGGAACCTGTGAAATGTTTTTCAACGTGTGACGATTGCGGCATATTGGCTCCCTTTAATTTGGCTATTTACAACTCTGCAAAATGAGCATCCTTCCAAC
>JBGOZL010000079.1:0-7141 GCA_041480185.1 Anaerolineae bacterium | reverse complement strand
GGCTAGTCCAGGCCTCTGCTGGTAGAGGTATGCCAGGTTTCATCTTGGGCGATGCAGGAAGTGGGAAAACAACCCTGGCGGCAGAATTTGCTCGCCAGGCGCAGGAAATTTACCCTGACCTGCTGGTAGCAGGAGGTCAATGCAACGCCCAGACGGGTGTTGGTGATCCTTACCGGCCCTTTCGGGATATTTTGGGAATGCTTACCGGCGACCTCGAAACCAACTGGCTGGCAGACGAGCTCAACCATGAGCAATCTCTTCGTCTATGGTTTGCCATTCCGGAAATTATCCGTGCGGTTACGGAATCTGGCCCAAACCTGGTCGAAGTTCTGCTCCGGGTCTCCCCTATCGTCCACCGGGTCACCCCTTACCTGACCGGACCTTCAGATTGGCTGGACCGCTTTCAAGCTTTAGCCCGAACGGAGCAGCCCCGGAATGCCAATCTGGAGCAGAACCAGGTATTGGAAGAAGTGACCCGGGTTTTAAGGAGCGTGGCGATACACTATCCATTACTCCTGGTCCTGGATGACCTACAATGGGTCGATGACGCTTCGCTCAACCTGCTGTTCCACCTAGGCCGACGGCTTGCAGGCAGCCGGATCCTGCTCCTGGGCGTTCTTCGACCAGGCGAATCTGCTTCAAAGCAGAAAGTGGACCACCCTGAATCAGGCGAATTGAACCCGCTCGAGTCATTGGTCCTGGAGCTGACCCGTCATTATGGCGATATTCAGATCGACTTGAACCAGGCGAGCTCATCTGAGGGCAAAGCCTTTGTGAATGCATTAATCGACTGTGAACCCAATCTTCTCGGCGACGCCTTTCGAGAAGACCTTTTCCGGCAGACCCAGGGCCAACCCTTATTTACGGTTGAAATACTCCACAATATGCGAACGACCGGAAAACTGGTTCAGGATAGTACCAGAAGATGGGTCGAAAGTCCGACATCCTCGCCGGGTCCGATGCCCGCCCGGGTCGAGGCAGTGATCGAGCAGCGGTTAGGGCGGTTGAGTCCGTGGCAGCTGGAGCTGCTCGGCGCGGCCAGCAACGCTGGCGAAGTATTTACGGCTGAAGTGGTGGCTGATATTCTCGGGTGGGATCTACGCCCTGTGCTGGAGGGCCTTGCGCACGAATTGGGTCCACAACAGCGACTTGTTCAAGAGCTGGGTGAATTCCAGGCAGGAGCCCTTCGCTTGAACCGGTTCAAGTTCCGTCACCTGCTCTTTCAAGAGTACCTCTACAACCAACTCAGTCCAGGAGAGAGACAGCGGTGGCATCGCTCCGCTGCGCAAGCCCTGGAGAAGATATGGTTTGAGGCGAATGGTGAACACACCCAGGCGCTTAATCTAGGACCCGAGGTTCCGTTATCGGAAACGATTGAGATCGCCAACCTGGACTGCCTTGACTCATTCGGTCCGCAGCTGGCACATCACTTCTGGCTGGGTGAAGAGTGGCAAAAAGCCGCCATTTACGCCCTGCAGATGGGAAAGCAGGCCAGAAAGCGGTACGCCATGCGGGAAGCCATGGCATATTATGAAAAGGCACTGCTTGCACTGGCTCGGCAGACAGATTCACCGGATGAACTCACTTTTGAAGCTCTGCTTGGCTGGGAGGAGGCCGCCTTTAAGTTCAAACCTTATGAAGAACAGTTATCCCAACTAGCCAAGGCGGAAAGGATTGCTCGCCGGATTCAAAATAAGCCGCTTTTGATCCAGGCGCTGCACTGGACTGCCAATGTATACCTCGAGAAGGGTATGTGGACGCAGGCCGGGCCAGCCTTGACAGAATGTCTGGCGCTAGCTGACGAACTGAACGATGCACAACTCTCGGTGCGTCCCATTTACTTTAAGGCGCTGATGACCAGTTTCGCCGATCCCCCCAGTTCGCTGGCTTGGCTCGAGCGGGCATTAAACCTGGCCCAAGAATACGGCGATTTGCACATCGAAGCGGTCGCCTTGGGAACGAAAGCCCAGGTTCTGGCTCAATTGGGTGAATTTGCGGAATCGCGCCAGGCCATCGAAAGGGCGCACCAGGCAGCGGGGCGCCTGGGTTCACCGATCACTGAATCCGATGTGGATTTATTGGCAGCCTGGGCCTACCTGGCAATGGGCGATGTTGAACAAGGGTTAGCCCTGGGGCAACGCAGTGTGCAAGAGGCGATGGCGGTAGATAATATGGATTGCCTATGCAACAGCCTGGCCTGCGTTGGTTATGGAAACCTGGAACTTCGACGAATATCCGACGCGGTATCAGCCTTCGAAAAAGGGATCGCACGTTCAGAAATAAGCGGGGCGATGATACCAAAATTGATTGGACAGGCTGGATTAGCGATGGCGCAGTTTTTCAACGGACAGCTGGATGCTATTACGGACCTGGAAAATGTGCTAAGGGATATGCACCACTTTGAAAATGAGGTTGGGGCAGCCAACGCCAATCTTATGCTCGGGCGTTGCTTTCTGCAGCTTGGAGCCTTCGACCGGGCCGAAACCTGTTTGAATGACGCACTAGCCTATTATCGCCGGTCCAATATGAAACCATTCCTAGCGAGGACATCCCTGTCGGTATCCGAGTTATTGGAAAAACAAGGCCGGCATTCCGATGCTCTTAAAGCCCAACAGGAAGCTGAGGACCTCTTTTTATCCTTAGGTAAATTGTAAAAATTCTTCCAAAGAGAAAAACCTGGATTCCGAAACGGTTACGGTCTCGGAATCCATCGTTCGCGAATTGGGCCGCCTCAGCCTCCCTTCCAAAACTGGCGGTCGCGCGGATCGTCGCCATCCAGCAGGGACGGGTGGACGTCCGGTCCGAGCCGGTAACCGTGCGCTGTCCACATTCTCGCGGCCAGGCGGCGGGGGTGCAGGGAAAGCCCCTGGGCGGTGAAATACCCGCACAGGCGGGTAAGGTCCCGCTCGAAGATTGCGTACGCATTACGGTTGTCACGCGCCGGAATGACCTGGGGGAAATCGATCAAAGCGATCTGCCTTTTCCAATACAGGATGTTATAGGCCGAGAGATCACCATGCACCCATCCATCCCCGAGCAGCAGGTCCACGTTTTTCAGGACTCGCTCGAAAAGCGGGCGGATTTCATCCGGGTTCAGGGTTACCGTGTTGAGAGTGGGCGCCGCGAGCATCTCGTCGCCCAGGTAGCCCATCAGCACGGCTTTAGGCGCCATGGCGTAGGGAAACGGAACGTCGCCTCCGGCCACGGCGAGCGCCTGGAGCGCCGCAAATTCGTGGGCTATCCAGGACTGGCGCCGGATCTGCTCCCCGTAGACGCTGCGCTTGTGCTGGGCCTTGAGCATGCCCAGGTCGAGCACGCGCTTGCCATTCTCGTCGAGGACAGCACGGCCTTCGCGATAGAGCTGGTCATTCTTCAGGTTCCTGAGCATGCGCGGCCGGTAGACCTTGGCAGCCACCAGGGGAGCCTGCACCTGTCCGCCCGCCCGGCACAGGTAGACCGAAGCCTCCTTGCCGGCCTTCACCTTGCGCAGTACGTCGGAGATCCAGCCCTGTTCGTAGAAATATTCAAGTGAGTCGAGCAGCCAGCCTTCTTCGAAACGGGCCGCCTTGTAAGTAAACTCGAAGGATTGGACCGTATCGTCCTGGGACCTTATGAATTCCGCTGCGCTTGCCGGCGTTTTCTTCTGGACCGGGAGATGACGCGGCATGCGGTGACGGCCAGCGGCTGCCTCGCCTGTGGCGAGCCGGCTGCTAGATTTCTTAATCTTTTCGAAGGTCTCGGGCGGGGCATCCTCGTCGAGCTCTTCGATCAATTCCAAAGGATTGTCAGATTTCATCTCTAATTACTCTCATATAACAAAAAACCACAGGCACATTTGCCTGCGGTAATGTAGAAACAAAAACCGCAGGCCGAGGCGCCTGCGGGGGAATGGCTTGGAGTAGGTACAGGGTGGAGGAATCCGCCCGGATTACCGCTTGTTCCGCACAGGAGGCGCGCTCAACAGGATCGATTCGACCGATTTGACGTTTGACATTTGAGCAAGCCTCCTTTCTTTTTGTAAGATGATGCGAGTTTATCATCCTGTGCGGGGGGCGTCAAGGTTGCCAAATCCAGGGATCATGGGACAAGTCGGACATGAAAGGACGAGACAATCGTTTTGATTGCAAATTGGACCGAATAAATCGCACCAACCACTCGTTAATAGTAATGAAACGATCAATATCCTTCGAAAAAGGAAGTGATGATTTCAAACCGAAAGGCCGCATTAATTGAGGGAGCGGTAACTCTTTATTGGTTCACGTCCCAATGCACTGCAATCTCAAGCAGGCGGTCAGGGAAGGCCCTTGCGCATCCCTGGACGACTGAATAGCGTATAATTCCATGTCAAATGATGAGACAAAAAGGAGAACAAATGACCACTGAACCTACCCCCACACAACAAGAACATCGGAAACCAAGAGTTATCCGCCAAACAGGCGCTTCAGAAGCCGTCTATGGATTTGGCCTCATCGGCTCCTGGATATATTTCTTCACCCACGCCGCCACCTTCTGGCTGGGTGTGCTGGGATTTTTCAAAGGCATCGTCTGGCCCGCCATGCTGGTCTACGAGCTATTGAAGTATCTCCATATGTAGCGGACTATCCCTGTCCCTCCCCCAAAAGAGGCGGAAGCCCTGCAGCCCAGGCTCGGATCGCGTTCCAGTCGCGGTGATCGCCCTCCTTCCACACCCCTAAAAGAACGCTTATCCGGAACTTGAACCGGTCACTTGCGGAGGGCACCTTGCTGATGTCGAGCACACCGGCAAAGAGCCCTTCGCTTACCGGTTTCACCAAGGAGCGCACTGGAGCGAGGAAATCCTTCACGAAGGGCCGGTATTGCTCCGCATTCTTCATTGCCAGGGTCATGCACACCAGGAAGGTGGCGAAGGGTTTTTCGGAAAGGGCCGCCCGGTGTGCCTCTATGAATTGAATGGCCTCCGGCAACCACTGCTTGTTCTGGATGGCGCTGCCGGCTACAACCGCCCGGTAGGGAGCCAGGTCCTGCACTTCCTGCATGGGGAGCACGTCCACCCCTGCTCCGCCTTCGGACAGGGTCTTACCGATGGCTTCGGCCACTCCAACCGTGGATCCGGTCCGGCTGGCATAAGTAACCAGAATTTTCTCCGACATTTCCATTTCTCCTGTAATGTTCCCTTGAGGACCGGCGGACCGTGATCCGCGCTTCAGTCCCGGGCCGCCGCAATTGTACCAGCCTCACTGGAAATGTGTTCTGCAAAAAATAGAAGATCAGGGTCCCAAAACGGCATTGAGCGTATGGGTCAGGCAGGTTCCTGTCTGGTCGTCCCCGGTGCAGAGCGTGAGAGTGGCGGAAAAATTGTCGCCAGTCGGATTTACCGGCAGGTTGAGCTTAGCCATTACCGTGACAATCCCCCCTGAGACGAGCTCCGAAACGCTTCCAGTCTGCGTGCACCAGGCGTCATAATCGATAAAATCGTTGCTGGTGTTTACTCCCGTGACCCCCTGGGGGATATCGCTGACCGTGAAGTTGTATGATTTCCAGGTCAGGCCGGTGCTTTTCGCCTTGAACAACAGGCAGGTGTAACCTGGCCCGACTCCAAAGGAAGAATAAGCGAAAGAGAAGTCCCCGCTGGGCGTGGGTGTGGGCGGCTGGACGACGACCGGCAGCCTAGAAGGATCGCCGCTCAGCGTGGCATAGTACCCCCACAGCCAGCACTGCACGGCCGGTTTTGAAGGCAGCTTGATGATCCAATTGTCATTGTACGCGCTGCGTCCCACAACCTGGGCAGTTTCGCCCACGTTAAAGATACCGAGGACCTCATAGGCGGTGCCCGGGCCGCTGCGGCAGTTGGTTTGAACCGAGACACTGACGGTTGGGCCCTCAGGGGTAAGAGTAAATGTTGGCGTTGAAGTAAAGGAGGGGGTGAAGGTATACACCGGTGTTGGAGTAAGGGACGGGGTGAATGTGAATTCAGGGGTGCTGGTTGCCATGGCGGTCAACATAGACTGTACAATTTTGGCAAGGTTTGTTTGGGCTGCGGCAGTTGTAGCGACAAGCGCGGAAACCTGCGTCTGCACGGCAGCAGTGGGATCCTGACCCGTTCCATTGATTAGCGCTGGTCCGCCCAGCAGATTACAGGCGGAGACAGATAGCAGAAAGATCGAGGTAATTACCCCTGGGAATATTTTCCTGATCATGGCGACCACCCTTCGATAGAAGAATATACAATATCATCATATCTTTTTTATCCAATAATTCAATCCCCAAATTGGATCCTCTGGGGCTTGCTTCCGATCCCGTTTTCTTATATAGTGATTAAGGATATCCCAAGGGAATGAACAGCAGTACGGCGCAAACTGCTGGACCTAGGCGGCAGACAGGAGGACTCAAAATGGAAAAGAAGAACGTTTTCACCAGGATCTTGGCAGTTTCCGGAATAGTGCTGGTATGGTTCCCCATACTGGCCCCTATCTTGTTTATGCTGGCGAGCCTTATAAGATCGGGCGTCTTCCGCTTTGACTATCTCATGCCCGCAGAGCTTTTCCCGTTCGCGCTGGCGGGTGGGTTGATCCTGCTCTGGGCGGCGCTGCGGGCGAAAACCTGGGTGAAATTGATCGCATGGGGGCTGGGCGGAGCGGTCGTCCTGCTGGTCGGGAGCCAGGGGCTGGCGGTCGTGACGGGGCTGGCTTCCGGCGCCACAAGTCCGACTGGCTGGGCGTGGGCGCTGGTGGTAGGCGCACTGGTGGCTTTCGTGCTGGCGCTGGTGGCGGTGGGGGTTGGCGGCGGGCTGCTCCTGCGGGACGTGTTCAAGAAGGAGGGGCTGGGGGAGTCTTCCCTCTAAACCTGCTGCGCATGATGATCGCCAGGGCCAAAAAGATGATGCCCAGGATCAGGAACAGGGTGCCGTTGTGAATGATGAAATCAAGCGCCAGGAAGACCACTGCCAGGATCGTGAATACCCAGCCTGACTTTAAGAACTTCAGCATTTCAAGCCTCCAGTTAATCGAAGTGTATAACCTTTTTCAATACATGGCAATGACCCAGTTTCGACAGTTGGAGTAAGAGACAACTCATCCAGTGCTGGGAAAATCAGGGCATTCCAAAAATGTCCCCATCACTTTCAACGTGATGGGTATTTATGCATCTTGATATTTAAATCAAT
>JBGOZL010000078.1:0-7159 GCA_041480185.1 Anaerolineae bacterium | reverse complement strand
CGGAAGGCCATGATGCAGGATATAGCCACCCTCACTGGTGGTCAGGTGATCTCTGAAGAGACCGGTCGCAAGCTCGAAACCACCACCTTGACCGACCTCGGCCGGGCTGAGAAAGTAGTTACCGACAAGGACAATACCACGATCGTCGGTGGCAAAGGTGCAGGTCCTGAGATCAAGGGTCGCATCGAGCAGATCCGCGTCGAGATCGATAAGAGCACCAGCGATTACGACAAGGAAAAACTCCAGGAGCGCCTAGCCAAACTCTCCGGTGGCGTTGCCATCATCCGTGTTGGTGCTGCCACTGAGACCGAACTTAAAGAGAAGAAACATCGTGTTGAAGATGCCCTTTCCGCCACCCGCGCTGCCATCGAAGAAGGCATCGTCCCCGGCGGTGAAATTGTCTTCATCAACGCGGTCGCTGCCCTCGACAAGATCAAGATGACAGGCGACGATGAAACCATCGGTGTCGCGATTGTCCGCAAGGCTCTCGAGGCCCCCATCCGCAAACTGGCTGAGAATGCCGGTCAGGATGGCGCAGTCATCATCGAGAACGTTCGCCGTCTCGCCAAGGAACAGGGCAACAAACACCTTGGCTACAACGTCATCACCGGCGAATATTGTGACATGCTCAAGGTTGGCGTGATCGATCCGCTGAAGGTCGTGCGTGGCGCTCTCGAGAACGCCGCCTCCATTGCCGCCATGATCCTGACCACCGAGTGCCTGATCACGGATGTCCCCGAAAAAGAAAGACCATCCCCCATGCCCCCCGGTGGCGGCGGAATGGATTACTAAACCAATGTACCCCAGTAAGGGCGACCAGCCGGTCGCCCTTACTCTTTAAATTGGTATAATCCTGAACAATGACTCCCACATCGCAGAAACAGTTTTTCCCGGCTCCCTTGACAATTCTTTTCGTCCTGGCTCTTACCGCCTGTGGTTCGCACCTCACCCACGTTTCTGTTCCAACAATTACAGTCCTCCCAACCCCCACCGCCACACCCGTCATCCCGCCGGCGATTTCTGTCAATGGAGAAGGTATCACGACTGCTGAATTCCAGGCTGAAATGGCTCGCTATCAGCATGCCCAGGCTGACTTGGGGAATACTGTCAGCCAGGAGACAGCCACCCTGGCAGTCAGGAACGATTTGGTTGACTCCCTCCTGCTGGCGCAGGGAGCTGCAGCTAAAAATTTTGTTATGGACGATCCGACACTGCAGAGTCGGATCGATTCCCTGGCTGCCCTGGTGGGAGGGGCGGATGCGCTGACAACATGGGAAACTGCCCATGGATACACCGACGCAGATTTCCGCTCCGATCTGCGCCGACAGATCGCTGCCGCCTGGATGCGCGACCAGATTGTCGCCTCCGTCCCTGGCACAGCTGAACAGGTACACGTTAAGCAGATTTTGCTCTATAATGAAGGGGAAGCGCAACAAGTTCTCAGCGTATTGCAAGCCGGAGGGATTTTCAATGATCTGGCAGCTGAGCATGATCCGGTGGCAAAAGGCGAGTTAGGTTGGTTCCCACGCGGGTATCTTCCCTCCCAGGCTATAGAAGATGCTGCCTTTGCCCTCCAACCCGGGCAATTCAGTGTCATCATCCAGGATGAGACCGGATACCATATCCTGTATCTCGTGGAACATGACCCCGCCCGCCTGCTTTCACCAGATGCTTTATTGACCCTCCAGGAACGTGCTGTGCAGAAATGGCTGACCCAACAACGAGACCAGAGTACTATTCTTTTTGCGCCATGAAGAGTGATGAGAGCATGAATTATGGACAATTTTGATCTCAAGCCTGACCAGACGAAGTTTAACTGGAAATCGACGATTTGGAATATCCTGACCGTGGTGGTTGTGCTGGGTATATGTCTCGCTGCGTTTTTTTTGCTGTACATCTACGCCAACCCGCACACTCCCCTCAATCCCTTTCCACCGGCGGCTCTTCCCACTCTCTATAAGACTGCCACTCCTACAAACACCCTCGCCGTCATTCCCTTGGCGTCCACCTGGACTCCTACTTCGACAGTTCAGCGGCCACCCACCCGCACGATCGCTCCTACTTGGACCTTGCTGCCTCAGTTGGTTACTCCATCCGTTACACCCGTCGTGTCCGACACACCAACCTCACCCAGCACGACTGGCACAGCAAATCCGATGCCCGCTTCGGCGAATATCACTTATGTAGCGAGTACTGATTTCCATCCCGATCTAAACTGTAAATGGTTGGGCGTAGCCGGGAAGGTGTTAGGCGCTGACGGCAAACCGTTTCTTTTCATGGAGATCCAGTTGGGGGGCTCTTTGAATGGCAAAGCCATTAACTACGTGATTTTAAGCGGAAACGCAACTGTTTACGGCACGTCAGGGTTTGAACAGGTCCTAAGCGATCACCCTATTGCCTCCACTCAATCGCTCTGGATTCAGTTGTTGGATAACACTGCCAAACCGTTGACTGACAAGATTTATTTTGACACCTACAGCACGTGCAACCAGAACCTGGTGATGGTGGTCTTTACCAGGAACCGCTAACACCTTCTCGTTAATATATATAATAAAGAACGCGGCAAATATGCCGCGTTCTTTTTATAACTGGGTGTAATTGGGATTTCACACTGCTACATTCCAATAATTGTACTTCGGGTTTTTACCGCGCAACACATCCTGAAATAGCTTGCGCAATTGTCCGCCAATGGGTCCCATTACCCCTTTCCCGATTGGACGATAATCCACTTTTGTCACCACGGTAATCTCTGCAGCGGTTCCAGTCAGGATCAGCTCTTCGCAGATGTAAACTTCCGACCGGTCAATCGTGCGTTCGACCACCGTCAGCCCCAGTTCGTTCCTGGCCAGCTCCATCACCGAACGGCGGGTGATACCCTCCAGGATATTATCTGTGATCGGCGGGGTTACCAGGATGCCGTCTCGCACCATTAAAATATTCATGGCGCTGCCCTCGGCTAGGTGGCCTTCCTGGGTTAGCACCAGTGCCTCATCAAATCCAGCCCGGGCAGCATCTGTCTTGATCAGTGCCGAGGATGCATATGCTCCGCTAATCTT
This sequence comes from Anaerolineae bacterium, assembly GCA_041480185.1. Classification (GTDB taxonomy): domain Bacteria; phylum Chloroflexota; class Anaerolineae; order Anaerolineales; family Villigracilaceae; genus UBA877. Next base: position 4,103 of record JBGOZL010000078.1, on the reverse strand, counting down.
GCCGCGTGCCGGGATCACGTTATCGTCGATACGCCGCCATGACGAAATGGTCACATGGGCACTGGTATCATTTTTAACATACTTGCCGAATGGCAGGGCGAAAAGGGTAAAGTCTTCTTTCAGGTCGTGGAGGCGTACACCGATCCCTTCCTCCGATTTGTATGCAAGTGGACGGATATAAATATCCTGCCGGTAGGCATCCTTGCGCAGCAGCTCCAGGGTAAGCTCGGTCAGGCTTTCAGCGGTTTGGTCGACTTCCATGCACATCACGCGGCATGAATTCAGGAACCTGCGGAAATGGTCCAGGGGACGAAAAACGAAGAGGCGTTCCTTCTCTTCGTTCCAGTAACCGCGAATGCCGCCGAAAACTGCAGTGCCGTAGTTGAGTGCATGCGTGGCCACTCCGACTTTTGCTTCGGAGTAGGGGACAATCTTGCCTTGGAAATACGCGTTCTTAGGTAGATCCACAGACAATCCTCCTTGAAATTAAAATTGGGTTCGGACATTATACGCCTCTTTTTTGAACTCATACTCCACCTATTATTCCTTTGCTATTTAATAAACTTCCCGCTCAAAGTTGAGGGGGGGAAACCCACTCTTGACGGATAAATATTTTCCTATTAAAATCATTTCGATAAGTATCGAAATGATTGCATATAGGTGAAACTATGACCGAAAACAACGAAATGCTCGATTTTGTCAAAGCCCTGACGCATGCTGACCGTTTGAAGATTGTCGGGATGCTTGCTCAGAAACCCGCGCACTTGACAGAGATCTCGGCAGGATTATCCCTGCCCTCCCGGGAGGTTTTTAATCACCTGGCCTTTCTGCAACATGTCGGCGTGGTGCATATAAAAAACGATCTTTACGAATTGGATACGGATGGGCTTGAAACCCTCACTCGGCGCCAGTTCGAAGGCAAGCGTCCATCCTATCTTGCGAAGCCGGATCTGGAACATGACAGCCAAAAGGTTCTGAGGATCTTCCTGAACGCGGATGGTACCATCCGGCAGGTGCCGAATTCAAGGACGCAACAGGCAAAATTTCGCATTGTTTTGGAATACATCCTGGCTGCGTTTGAACCCGACGCAGTTTACACCGAGAAGGAAGTCAACAGCATCCTGCGCCGCTTTCACGAGGATGTCTCCGGGTTACGGCGAGACCTGATCGACGCAAAAATGCTGGCACGTGAACGTGATGGTTCGAAATACTGGCGTAGTCCTGCGACCGAAGGAAGCTTGGAAGGGGGGAGGGAATGAGCGAAAAAAACGATGAATTGGTACTTTTCTTCAAGGCTCTCGCGGATGCCAACCGGCTGAAGATCGTTGGCCTGCTGGCGCAGCATCCCTACAGTGGCGAGGAACTGGCTGCACTGCTGGGGTTGAAAGCCTCCACTGTTTCCCATCACCTTTCCAGGCTGTCGCAGGTGGGGCTGGTTTCAGCGCGTGCCGAAGGCTACTACAGTGTCTATCGGTTGGAAGAATTAGCATTACAGAAAACACGCCTGCTCTTCTCGCACAAGGACCTGGTCTCTGTGGCTGACGGGGTGGATGTGGATGGCTACGACCGCAAGGTGATCGCTGATTTCACCCGCCCGGATGGCAGCCTGAAAGAGATCCCTGCCCAGCGTAAAAAACTGGAAGCCATCCTGCGTTACGTGGTGCGTGATTTCGAGCCGGGGAATCGCTATACCGAGAAACAGGTCAATAAAATCCTGTCTCGTTTTCATGAAGATACTGCCTCCTTGCGCCGAGGACTCGTGGGAGCAAAATTGATGGCACGCGAGGGCGGTGGGGGCGAGTATTGGAAATTAGAGGATTAAAGGTGGGAAGTTAATTTTGGTGACCATCCTATGTTGCGTCACCCCTGGTCAGACCAGGTGTCGAACCATTTTATGCAATTAATGCCCACGTTTTTCCAGCGGGATCGTTTCCATTCCCCCCAGCGCCTTCCCTAGTGGTTCTGCCTTCAGAGCCATCACCCGGCTGTTGGCAAAATAGCCAAAGGTAAAATTGGTCATGTCACCCGCCTGTTTGCCGGGTACCGGCATCAGCCTTGCCGTCAGGGGTTTATCCAGGCGCAATGCCAGGGCGGAAATGTCCAGCAGGAGCGCCGCGATCTGCCCGGAAGTCACATCCCCAGGCAGGGGCACGGTATCCAGCCCAGTTCCGCACACGGCGGAATAAAGCAACAGGTCCTTAACCGTCAGTCTCCCCTCGGCGGCGCGTTCAGCCAGCCGGCTGTCTTCCAGCACAGGCATCATCAGACCCGAGAAACCTGCACGCGGGAACCGCGCCCGCTCGAGGGCTTCAGTCAGGATGGCTGCCGCGGCAAGCGAGCCGTGCAGTCCCACCTTTGGCACTCCCATCCGTTCGAAAGCCGCCCCAAGTGAACGGGATTCTTCTGGGAAGGGAGCCAGCGAATAGTCGATCCCGCCGAATTTAACCAGGTATTTAAATTTCAAAATGTCGGCAGTTTTCGCTAACTTTTGGGCATTTTCTTCCAGTTCGGCGATTAATGCATTCCTGCCAGCCTCGATGGTTTCATTGCTTTCAAACGCCCGCACCGCCACGTCTGCAGCCTCCATTGCGAGTGCGAATGAAGGTTCTTTCCCGTCGTGATAAGCAGCTGGGAAAAAGGGCGCGCCGGCCGCGACGTTCGCCAGGGCGGCGAAATTCAGGTTGCCAAACCCGTTTGGGTCCAGCCGCGCTGTTTTAACGATCACATCGGCACAGGCCTTGATTGCCGGGAGCAGGATGCCGTGCTTTGTGTCTGCCATTACTCCCGAGAAGAAGATGTTTTTTGAGGCGGAAATGGCTTGGGGGAGGATACGATAACTATCGGGGATTGCAGGCAACGCTGGCCCAAGGGCGGCGTAACCAATATTGATCTCTGGCAGGAGTTGGCTCAATTGCGCGGCCATCTGCGGCGTCTCGGAAATCTTGTCTCCGCCGAGCATCAGCGGGAACGGGATCGTCGCCATCCGCGTCGATTGGACTTCGTAACCGGCTTCTTCGAAATTGATTCTGGCCTCTGCCAGGAATGCTCCGGCTGCCTGGAGCTTTTTCTCATCCAATGGCCAGCCGGGGTTGCAAAAGTAGGTGATGGAGCGAATTTTCATTTTTTTATCTTTTTTCTACTACCTGCCAGGCCGGTTTTCACTGCAAGTTTATGATCGAGCAGGAGGGTCTTCACCGTAAATATTATAGCTGGTGTCGAGGCTATTTTCATAGTCCACATTGATATACCATTTTCTACCAGATTTCTCTACCCACCAAATTATCTCTATGGTTATCCCTATTTCCTGGATCTTTGCCTGACCACTTCAAACATCAGGATTGCACCTGCCGCGGCTGCATTAAGCGACTCGCTCCTGCCCGGCATCGGGATCGATACTCGTGCGCTGGCCAGTTCCCGCGCCGGCTGGCTGGCTCCATCTGCCTCTCCGCCCACGATCAGTGCCAGAGGGCTGAGGAAATCCGCCTGCCAGCATGGAGTCCTGCCTTCCGCATCCGCCAGGTGGATTTTCATGCCCTTGGTATATGCTTGGATTTCGTTCCATGTGCACGGGAGAATGGGGATTCGGAAATGTGCCCCCATCCCCGCGCGGACGACCTTAGGTGCAAAAGCCTCGGCGGTTTCGGGTGGAAGAAAAACAGCCTGCACCCCCGCAGCAGCAGCCGTTCGCAGGAGCGTCCCCAGGTTGCCCGGATCGCGGATTTGGTCGAGGATAAGGACAAATGATAAGGATTGCGGAATGGGCAATTGCCTAGCTTCGAGGACTGCCAGGATGCCTTGCGAGTTTTCCGTGTCACCCAGCGATTGCATCAAACCACTCGAAACAATCTCTGTCTCCACCCCGCGCGATTGGAGTTCCGCTACCAATGCCCTCCCGCGCTTGCTCAAGGTTTCACCCGACAGCACAAACCGGAATGGCCATTCCGCGGCCAGGGCTTCTTCCACCAACCGCACGCCTTCGGCCACGAACGCGCCCGTCTCGCGGCGTTCTTTCGAGCGCCCCAGCAGGCTCCGCACCAAATGCATTTTGGAATTATGCGTGGAAGTGATCATGCCAGGCTTTTTGAAAGGCAGACAGGGTGGGG
>JBGOZL010000077.1:0-7186 GCA_041480185.1 Anaerolineae bacterium | reverse complement strand
TGGCGAACCGGTCGGGAAATATTTGGTAGAAAATAGCGTCTTGTACCCAACTGGGAGTTGACATTTAATTATCCAGGAATGTATTTTAGAATCGTCGAATTTTACCCTAAAAGTGGGTAAAAATAACCGAATGGCCCCTCTGAATTTTCGTCCTCTTTCGCATAAACACGGCTGCCCGGGCTCAACGTGGAGATTATCCACCAATTGAGACGCCGATCAATTTACCAATGCCGAAGGTAATGAGGGCAGCAGCCAGACCAATAATGACTTGCCTGAAACCGGAATAAAAAATATTGCGCCCGGTCATCAGGGTGATGGCAGCACCCACCAGGAACAAGGCAATCGCGCTGACACCCATGCTTGTGTAGATTGCGATATTTCCGCTCAGGAAAGCGAAGGGGAGAAGTGGGAAAAGAGCACCGAGGGAAAACAATAAAAAGGATGTGATGGCAGCCACATATGCTGAGCCGCCCAATTCCTGGGGGTCGATGCTGAGTTCCTCGCGCGCCAGGGTATCCAGGATGGAACTTTTATCAGTCGTCATGATTGCCGCGGATAACTCGCGGGCGCGTGTCTCGGATAATCCTTTTGCTTGATAAATCAATGCCAGTTCATCCTGTTCTTCAGCAGGGTTTCTTTCCAATTCTTCCTTCTCAATTTTTATTTGGTGTGCGTACAACTCTCGGGAACTCTGGACTGAGAGCCATTCACCGAGTGCCATGGACCCTGCTCCTGCAAGCAGCCCGGCGATCCCAGCGATGAACACATCATGGCTGTTAAGATTGGCGCCAGCCACACCCATCACGAGACTTAAAATAGACACCAATCCATCATTTGATCCCAGAACTGCAGCACGAAGGGCATTGCCCCCACCAGCCTTGTGGCGACCTTCCATCTGGGCAACTGTCCCGCCGGAGAGACCACTGTTGCTTGTACCAACCATTGTCAATAAGCGGGCATGAGACTTCTCGTCAGCTGACATTCCGTTCGATTCAGCTTCTGGCTGATTGTTATAGGAGCGACTGTCCGCCTGCTCGTTGCTGGTGAGGGTGGGGAGGATGAACTGAGGACCGAAACGCTTTGAAAGGAATGCAAGAATGCGAGCGCGCCCGCTTGGTTTGGGAGGTGAATATTCCGCACCGATATCTTTCAATCGTTTTTCCCATGCTGCTGCATGTTTTTCTTCGCTTGCAGATAACCGCCGGTACAGCTCGGCAATATTTGGTTGTTTTTCAGAATCCGCCAGGGCGAGATAAAGGAAGGAACCATCGATTTCTTTTTGAAGGTTGACTCTGTATCGGGAAATTTCAATTGAGCTGTCCATAATATCCTTTAATAAGGCAAAGTTGAAAAAAGAAAACCTGAATACAGGGTGCGAACATCAATGTATAAGCGATTTAAGATTATCTGCGCGTAGCCAATAATGCGCTGATTTTTATTTGTTTTTAGTGAGATCGTTGGTCTGGATGGAAATGTCAGAATTAATTTCTCCTCGCCGATGATTTTACCGTATATCAAATGCCGTGTCTGGTGGCACAACACTGACTAAATTTCAAACATTATTTCGATATATCCAATTTCCAAAATGAGAATCCAACCGGTGCCTATACCAGTAATTTTAAACGAGCAAATAATTAGAGACTGCGCGACTCTTCATCCAACTGGGCCATTTCATCATCGGAGAGCCGGAATTTCATTGCACCGGCACTTTCCTCAGCCTGTCGGACCTTGGTGGCACCTGGAATTGTAACCACAACTTCTCCCTTGAAGTTGATCAACCAATTCAGGGCGACCTGTGCGATTGTAGCTCCGTGATTGGCGGCAATCTCTTCCATGGAATTGATGAGGGGACGGGTGCGCTCAAGGTTTCGTTTCAAGTTTGCCTTGCGCCAACCCGACATGCGTTCCAACAATCCAGGATCCTTATGATATTTCCCGGTCAGCAACCCGCGTACCACTGGTGTGTAAGCTATGATAGTTACTCCCAATTCCATGGCAGTGTCCAGGATTCCGTTCGTCTCGATTTCCCGGCTCAACAAACTATACCGGACCTGGTTTACCGCCAGCGGAATACCCCTTTTTTCCAATGCTGCATACGCCCTCCGCATACGCGCGGGGTTGAAATTGCTCACTCCCACTGAGCGAATCTTCCCCGCCTCGACCAGGTCAGCCATGGCATTCATTTCAGCTTCCGGGGAGGAAAAGCTGTATGGCTGGTGGACCATATAATTCCCGATGGTATATCCACCCAGGAAGTGGAGGCGGTCACCAATGGTGTGGGATATATTCCTCGCAGTTCGTAAAATCGGTTGCCATTTTGTCGCAATGACCACATCCTCGTCTGATTTTCCGGCAGCCTTCAGTCCGGTCGCTAAGGATTGTTCGGATACACCTGCACCATACATCTCTGCTGTGTCAAACCAATTAATGCCCGCGTCGAGGGCGGCTTTGATGATGGCATTTTTTTCTTCTTGTGGGATGATCGGGAACATCCGACCGACCAGTCCACCCCCGCCAGCCATTTCCATAACGCCTAATCCGATTGGTGAGACCAGGATGTTTGTTTTTCCGAGATGCCTCAACTGTATCTTAATGTTTGTTTCCATTCCGAAAATCCTCCGGATATTGCCTGATATAGGAAAGCCAGCCTCCCCATTTTTCCATTTGAAATCTGGAAGAGGCTGGATTTTATATGGTCAAGGCCTGTCAATTACTCTAAACCTAGATTTCTTTACCTTCAAACTGGCTGTTATAGAGTTCGGCGTAGAAACCTTTCTTTGCCAAGAGTTTCGCATGCTTACCCTGCTCAACGATATCACCATCCTTCATCACCAGGATCCAGTCCGCGTCACGGATGGTGGACAGGCGATGGGCAATGATGAAACTTGTTCGTCCTTTCATTAATGTATCCATCGCTTTTTGGATTTGGACTTCGGTGTGTGTATCCACTGAACTGGTGGCTTCGTCCAGGATAAGGATTTTTGGGTCTGCCAGGAAAGCGCGGGCGATGGTCATCAACTGCATTTGACCCTGGGAGATGTTGGAAGTCTCCTCGTTGAGCACCATGTGGTAGCCCTCCGGCAAGGTGCGAACAAAATGATCCACGCGAGCTGCCTTGGCGGCATTTATTACATCTTCATCTGTCGCGTTCGAACGTCCATAACGGATATTTTCCATGATGGGACCGTTATAAAGCCAAGTATCCTGCAAAACCATCCCAAACATGCAGCGCAGATCTGCGCGGGTGAAATCCTGGATGTTATGGCCGTCCACCAAAATGGCACCGCTGTTGACATCATAGAAACGCATCAACAATTTAACCATGGTGGTCTTGCCTGCGCCGGTCGGTCCAACAATTGCGATCTTCTGGCCGGGTTCGGCGTAGAAGGTAAAGTCATTGATGATGATCTTATCCGGGTTGTAACCGAAGTGAACATTCTTGAAGTCCACCCGACCTTGGACGGTACCTGCCTGGACAGGGGTGGTCGTATCTGGAATTTCCTCGGGTTCAGCCAGGAATTGGAACACGCGCTCTGCAGCTGCCATGGTTTGCTGAAGAATATTCGAAATGTTGGCGATCTGCGCGATTGGCTGTGTGAATGAACGCACGTATTGGATGAATGCCTGGATATCGCCAATGGTGATGCTGCCCTGGACTGCCAGGTAGCCGCCCAGGATGCAGATGCCTACATAGCCCAGGTTGCCTACGAAGTTCATTATAGGGAATAACAGGCCGGTAAGAAATTGTGATTTCCAGGCTGAATCGTAAAGGGTGCCGTTAATCTCGTCAAATTGTTCAACGCTCTTGGCTTCTCCATTAAAAGCCTTCATCACAACGTGCCCGCCGTACATTTCTTCGACGTGTCCGTTGATATGCCCAAGATAATCCTGCTGGCGCTTGAAGAAGACCTGCGACTTGCCGACGATCAGACCAATGATCCCGAAGGACAATGGCAGGATCGCCACAGCCACGAGAGTCATAAGCCAACTGATGGTGAACATCATAACGAGCACGCCAATGACTGTGGATATGGAGGTAATGATCTGGGTCATACTCTGGTTCAACGTCTGGCTGACCGTGTCCACATCGTTTGTGATCCGGGACAGGACTTCGCCATGGCTCGTGCCGTCAAAGTATTTAAGCGGCATCCGGTTGATCTTTTCGGCAATATCCTTCCTGAACCGGTAGGTTATATTCATTGCCACGTTGGACATGACCCAGCCCTGGCCGTAGCTCAACATGGCGGAGATAAAGTACAGCAATAATACTTCGATCAGGATATTGCCGATGTAGGTAAAATCGACCGTGCCCGTGCCGGAGATTTGGGCCATCACGCCCTCGAATAGCTTGGTGGTGGCATTCCCCAGGATCTTGGGTCCAACGATCATTGCAACCGTCGAGGCGATGGCTAACAGCCAGATGAATATGATCAACCACTTATATCGCCCAAGATACCGGATGAGCTTGGTCAGCGTCCCTTTGAAGTCGCGCGGTTTTTCGCCTCTTCTCATCATCGCCATCGGGCCGCCGCCGGGCCTCATGCCGCCCATGGGGGGGCGGCCACCGGCTGGGGTGGAATTGGTTGTTGGGGTGACGCTATGCATGGTCATGCCAACTCCTCCATGCTCAACTGCGACAAGGCAATGCCACGATACACTTCACAGTCTTTCATAAGTTCATTATGGGAGCCTTTTCCAACGATATTTCCTTCATCTAAAACAATGATCTGCTCGGAATTTTTTATTGTGGCAATGCGCTGGGTCACGATCATCATGGTACTCGACCCGGTATGCTCCTTGAGAGATTTGCGCAAGGCGGCATCTGTCTTGAAATCCAGGGCAGAAAAGCTGTCGTCAAAGATATAGATGGGCGCCTTCTTGACCAGTGCTCGTGCGATCGCCAGGCGTTGCTTCTGACCCCCCGATACGTTCGTGCCGCCTTGAGCCACCTCTGTCTGCATGCCTTCCGGATTTGTGGAAATAAATTCGGTGGCCTGGGCAATATCGGCGGCTTTTTTCAACTCTTCGTCGCTGGCGTTTTCATCACCATACAGAAGGTTGGTCTCGATTGTCCCTGAGAAAAGAGTGCCCTTCTGGGGGACATAACCGATCCTGTCGCGCAGGTCGTGCTGTGTGACCTCCCGGATGTCGGTCCCATCCACGTAGACAGCCCCTTCCGTGACATCGTAAAAGCGCGGGATTAAACTGACGATCGTGGATTTCCCCGAACCGGTGGTCCCGATCAGTGCAGTGGTCTGACCTGGTTGGGCAGTGAAACTGATATTGTGTAATACGTCCTCCTCAGCCCCGGGGTAGCGGAATGAGACGTTGCGGAATTCGACCGTTCCCTTGAACGGCTCGCTGAATTGATTTGGGACTTCCGGGTCATTGATGACCGGTTTGGTCTCCAGCACGTCCGCGATCCGGTCGCCGGATACTGCTGCCCTTGGCAGGATGATGAACATCATCGCAAGCATCAGGAAGGCAAAAACGATTTGCATGGCATATTGCATGAATGCCATCATATCGCCCACCTGCATGGACGACTGGGCGACCTGGTGCGCACCGACCCAAAGAATCAGTAGAGTCACTCCATTCATTACCAGCATCATCACCGGCATCATGGTAACCATGACCCGGTTGATGAACAGGCTGTTACTTGTCAGGTCCTTGTTGGCTTTATCGAAACGGGTTTCTTCGAATCCCTGCATATTGAATGCCCGGATAACCATCATTCCCGACAGGTTTTCTCTTGTCACAAGGTTCAGCCGGTCGATCAGGCTTTGGATAATCTTGAATTTGGGCAGGGCAATGGCAAACACGGTGAGGATCAAGCCTAGGAGCACAACCACCGCAAGCGCGATGATCCACCACATGTTGGCGCTTTTACCGATGGCCCGGATCACGCCGCCTATCCCGATGATGGGTGCATAGAAGACCATGCGCATCATCATGATGACGACCATCTGGATCTGGGTGATATCGTTCGTCGACCTGGTAATTAGCGAAGCCGTGGAGAATTTGTCAAATTCAGTTGCGGAAAAGCTTTCGACCCGGTTGAATACATACCGGCGGAGATCACGTGCCAGCCCAGCTGCTGTTCGAGCTGACAGGTAGCCTACCAGGATTGTGCAGGTTCCCGAGAGCAGCGTCACTAGCAGCATCAGCACACCGATATTAAGGATGTAGATGGATGACAACTTTCCGGCATCCATCCCGAGTGCAATGTATTCATTCTTGACTGGCGCGGCAGCTGCTTGGATGATCATACTGTCCCCCAGAGCGGCAAATTTTGAATCGAACGTGCTGCTCAATTGGGATAATTGCGCGGGGGGAAGCTGTCCGAGTATGGTGAAAATATCCAACCCCGGTGGAAGTTTAGACAGGTCGAAACCCGTGGTGCCTGCCATGGCAGCTGCCTTGGCAGGGTCGGCCAGTATCTCCTGGATGCCTGAAACGATCAGGAAAGATTTCCCCATCACGGGGTTCAGCCAGGTTGTTTCTGTGCTGCTGATCTTATTAAGGACATAAATTGGTTCGTTTGCCAGGTCGGGGTATAACTTAACATCCGCGGAATAATCGGGTGAGTTTTTGTCCACCAAGGTGAAATCGGAAAGCGCCCTGGTTTTATCCGCTGCGCTCATGAAAATGGTGAGCTTGTTCATCTCGGTTTGGCGGACTGCCACCGGGATGGCATCTTTCACGCCTCCTTGCTGGATGCCGATATTCACGATCTTCGACATGTAATCGGGCAGAGCCAGGTCGGCATTTGCCTGCACGAACAGCAAGGTAATCGCAACCAGGATGAGAAGGAGGTAGGGTTTTAAGTATTTCAAAAGACGTAGCATGGTTTCGAAGACTCCTCTAAAATGATATCCAACTAGATGTTTCGCCAGATCATTTTAGAACTGGCTCACTTAATCTATCAAGCAGGATGTTTGTATGGCTGGTTTTTTGTCCTACTCAGTTGTCTTTTGCGCAGCTGAGGTAAGTAGGATAAGCGCCGAAATGATCATATTCTGCTGTTCCGAACTTAGCGAATCAGTAACACCTTCGATCCATTTACTGCGGGCTTCGATGCCCTGGTCAATTAGATCCCTGCCTTTTTGAGTCAGTGCCAATTGCTTTGCGCGCCGGTCTTCAGGATCCTCGGTTCGTTCGATCAATCCCAACTGCACCAACCGGT
>JBGOZL010000076.1:0-7187 GCA_041480185.1 Anaerolineae bacterium | reverse complement strand
TCTGAATCCCCCGCTCGCCTGGATGTTGATAACATTTCCGTGGCTTATGATGGCATACCTGCCCTGCTTGAGGTCACATTTCAGATTCCTCACGGAGCCCGAGTCGCCGTGGTTGGTCCGAACGGTGCTGGGAAATCCACTCTGTTTAAAGCTCTCGTAGGTCTCTTGCCTCTGCGTTCAGGTAAAATATTCATCCATAACCTGCCCCTCGGTCATCACCTCGACTGTGTTGCTTACGTTCCCCAACGCGAAGAAGTGGATTGGCACTTTCCCGTAACAGTGCGGGATGTTGTCCTTATGGGTAGATTCGGACACCAGAAATGGCTGCAACGCTCCGGGCGGGTTGATCGGGAGGTCGCAGTGAATAGTCTCCAGCAGATGGGAATTGTAGACATGGCGGATCACGCGATTAGGGAATTGTCAGGGGGGCAGCAACAGCGAGTCTTCTTGGCGCGTGCCCTCGCTCAGGAGCCTCACATCTTCCTGATGGACGAGCCCTTTACGGGTGTTGATGCGACCACTCAGGAAGCGACTCTGGCCTTGCTTGACCATTTACGTCAGAAAAAAGTCACGGTCCTCATTTCAACTCATGACCTTAACCTGGCTTCCAGTCGGTTTGATGCTGTACTGCTCCTAAACCACCGCCTGATTGCATTTGGCGATCCGAAATCAGTCTTTACGCCTGAAAACTTGACCAAGGCCTTCGGTCCTCTAATGTTAAAGTTGCCGGACGGTACAATCCTGGTTGACGATTGCTGCCCTCCTACGGAAGGGTCCACTCAGAAGGGGAAAATCAATTGAACTGGCTGTTCCAACCCCTTCAATATGAGTTTATGGTCCGCGGTCTGCTGGCCTCAGTGATGGTCGGTATTCTTTGTGCTGTTATGGGGACCTATGTTGTTTTACGCGGAATGGCATTCCTGGGGGATGCCATTGCACACGCAATCTTACCGGGCGTGGCGATCGCTTTTCTTCTTCATGGAAACCTGCTGGTCGGGGCAGTCATAGCAGCAGTGATCATTGCACTAAGCATTGGATTATTCTCAAAGGGCGGGACGGTCAAAGAGGATACTGCCATCGGCATCCTGTTTGCGGCAGCCCTTTCGCTGGGAGTAGCGTTAATAAGCTCCATTCAGACATATGCTGTGGACTTGAGTCACATCCTGTTTGGTAACGTCCTGGGCGTAAGTGTGAGCGATTTATGGTTGACAGCCGGATTGGGTATGGTGGTGCTTGGCTCGGTGGCACTGTTCTATAAACAATTCCTGGTTATTTCCTTTGACCCGATCCTGGCAGCCACCCTGCGTCTGCCGGCAGAACTTCTCCGCAACCTAATGTTGGTCTTGTTAGCCCTGACAGTAGTCGTCTCGTTACAGACCGTCGGAGTGGGGTTGGCAGCCGCCATGCTGGTCACTCCGGCAGCCACTGCCTATCTATTGACCCGACGTCTTTGGCCAATGATGTTGGTTTCTGCAAGCATCGGGGCAATTTCAAGCTTGGTGGGATTGTACGTGAGCTATTATTTGAATATCGTTTCCGGTTCTGCAATCGTATTGACTGCTACAGCAATTTTCCTTCTAGTATTTCTTTTCCAACCTCGACGGGGTTTTTTGTGGAAAAAAAGATAAATATGCCCCGCCACTCCCTATATGCAATTCTCACGATCCTCATCCTTCTTAGTTCCTGCTCGGGTACTGGTCTGTCTATATTGACATCCGTTGATCCGACTGCTACCTTCAACCTGAATACCTCGCCCACACCAATGCCGACCGCCGGCTTGACAGACTCTCCAACAGTTGCCATCACATTTCCAATTACCCCCGCCTCCACCATGATCCCCCAGCCACTTCCTGACCGCCCTTTATATACCCTAAACGCCAATCTGGATTATGCTGCCCATTCTCTGGCAGTAGATGAGACTATCTTCTATCCGAATGTCACTGGCGATACGCTCCATGAACTCGTTATGGCTGTTGAGCCGAACTTATGGAAGGGTTCCTTCGTGTTGGGGGGGTTGCTCATCAATGGGCAGGTTACCGACGCTCAGAATCTTGTCGGTGACCGGATGGTTGTTCCGCTGGTTGAACCACTCCCTCCGGGCGGGTACTTGACCTTATCCATGCAATATAATCTGCACCTTCCTGCTGCAGACATTCATCACGTCTTTGGCTACTACACCCGCCAGTTAAACCTGGTGGACTGGTACCCGTTTATTGTTCCCTATGTGAGCGGTTGGCTCTTGCGCCCGCCTGCTGTTGTGGGGGAGCATTTGACCTACGATGTCGCTGACTATGATGTGACGGTAACTCTAGCCAACCCGTCTAAATCAGTCACACTGGCTGCCGGTGCTCCCGCGGAAGAGAACTCCGGGAGTTGGCACTATCGACTTAAAAATTCTCGCACATTCGTTTTTTCCGCCGGTACTGATTACCAAACAGTTTCAGCCACAACCGATGGGGTGACCATTACAAGTTATTATTTTGATAAAAATGAAACTCCTGCTCGGGCGGTTTTGGATGCGACAGCCAGGGCGGTGAAATCTTTCAGCGAATTATTTGGCTCATACCCACATCAGAGTTTGAGCATTGTCGAGTCACCATTCTTCGATGGGATGGAATATGATGGGTTGTTTTTCATAAGCCGGGACTATTACACTTCTTACGATGGGACATTGCTCAATAATCTGATCGACATTGCTGTCCACGAGACGGCTCATCAGTGGTGGTTCGGCCTGGTGGGGAATGATCAGGCGATGGAACCGTGGCTGGATGAGGCGCTGTCTACCTACAGTGAAGAGTTGTTTTATGAAAAAAGCTTGCCGCATATTTTAGCCTGGTGGGTCTTCCGCGTGGAGTCTTTTTCGCCCGCAGGCTGGGTGGATACGGATATTTATGACGGCATCAATTTTCGAACATATGCTAATGCTGTCTATTTGCGCGGCGCACAATTCCTTGAAGCGTTGCGTAAAAAAATTGGAGATGTGGCCTTTTTTGCCTTCCTGAAAGATTATGCTTCACAGATGTATTGGAAACGCGCGACTTCTGAAGATTTCTTCCGTATCCTTGGAACCCATACCAGTGTAAATATATTAGATCTGGTTTCCTCCTATTTCCAACATCCTTATTAAAATCGATACATAACCATGCGCCCACAAGTCTTTCCGGAACCTACGGTCGGGATTTTGATCTTCAACCCTGATGGGGATCTTCTTCTTTTGAAATCACACAAATGGCCGGGTCGATATGTTGTCCCCGGGGGTCATGTGGAGCTGGGAGAACGCGTGGAACAGACGGTCATCCGGGAGGCGATGGAGGAGACCGGTCTTGAGGTCCATGACCTGCATTTCCTATGCTGGCAGGAGTTCATCCATGATCCATCTTTTTGGAAAAGACGCCATTTCCTTTTTTTTGACTATGCCTGCCGGGTCGAATCGACAGAGGTAAAGCTGAACGACGAAGCCGAGGACTATTTATGGGTCAGACCGGAAAAAGCATTTGACCTTCCGATCGACTCCTATACTCGAACCTCGTTGCTTGAATACCTGAAAATAGATCCTCTGAAAATTGAGGAATAGAGAATCCGAAGCTGCATAGGAAAGTTGAATAAAGGAGATTTTTATGGAACGAATGCCTGTGCTCTTCGTCGGGCATGGTAGCCCGATGAACGCCATCGAAGATAACGAATTCAGCCACTCCTGGACTGCTATGGGGAAAACCCTGCCGCCTCCCAAAGCCATTTTGTGTATATCTGCTCATTGGGAGTCCAGGGGCACACAAATCACGTCGATGGAAAACCCGCGTACGATATATGACTTCTACGGCTTCCCGCCTGAACTCTATAAAAAGACTTATGCTGCTCCCGGTTCCCCTGAACTGGCAGGGCGCGTCTTGGAGATGGTGGGTAAAGATGAAATTACCCCGGATCTGACTTGGGGCTTGGATCATGGCACGTGGTCCGTGTTGACGCGCATGTTTCCCGACGCAGAGATACCTGTCGTCCAATTGAGTTTGGATGTTGCTAAAAATGCCCAGTCACACTATGACCTGGGACGGCAACTCAAGCCACTTCGTGATGAAGGTATCTTGATCCTGGGCAGCGGCAATATTGTTCACAATCTCCGAATGGTTGTCTTCGAAGATATCGCCTTCGATTGGGCGCTGGCATTTGACGGCAAGGTCAAACAATGGATCCTGGACGAAAACCATGAATCGATCATCCAGTACCATAATCAAGGACGCGAGGCAGCCCTTTCTATCAATTCTGCTGAACATTACAAACCTTTGCTTTATGTGCTGGGGGCGCAGGATCAGGGTGAACCGGTCAGTTTCTTTGCCGAGAAAGTGTGGGGTGGGTCGGTCTCTATGCGGTCAGTCAGGATCGGGAAATAATGGTAGACCAGCCCGAACATCTTTATGTCGAATACAATGGACCAGGCACCATATCGTCGAGAGGGGTAATTCAGCAGGCGCACGCATTATTTTGCTGCATGGCTATCCCGATAAACTTGTGTGATAATGGGCGATTGAAGTTTTTTGACGATGCCATCCTTGGGGTCCAGCATGACGAAGTAATCGCAATAAACCAGGAACCGGTTGAGTTCTTTAATTAATTTATCTCTTGTCATCTTTTCCATGACTGAACCTGCCATCCACCTTCATGAATTATGTAAAACCTATCGGGTACCGGAACGCGAATCAGGGATGAGTGCTGCCTTGAAGTCCTTGTTCCATCGCCGGATGCAGGAAATTAAGGCTGTGGATGGTCTGACTTTCGACTTGAATCCGGGCGAGATTGTTGGCTTCCTGGGACCGAACGGCGCCGGTAAAACCACCACTCTAAAGATGCTTTCCGGGCTGCTGCATCCCACTGGGGGTGAAGGTACTGTGCTTGGATCGGTCCCTTGGAAGCGTGAACGCGCCTTCCTGCGCCAGATAACACTCGTGATGGGTCAGCGTAACCAGTTGGTCTGGGATATTCCTGCAGCCGATTCATTCGAACTTAATCGGGTCATTTACCGTCTTTCGACTGCAGATTTCCGTCGCACACTGAATGAATTGACCGAGTTGCTTGAATTGGGTCCATTGCTCAAAAAACCGGTCCGCAACCTTTCGTTGGGGGAACGCATGAAGTGTGAGATAGCTGCGGCTCTACTTCACCGACCCCAGGTGGTCTTCCTCGACGAACCCACTATTGGTCTGGATGTGACCATGCAGCGCCGTATCCGCGCCTTTATCGCCGAGTACAATCACCGCTCCGGAGCGACCGTTCTCTTGACCAGCCATTATATGGCTGACGTGGCAGCTCTCTGCAAGCGTGTCATTGTCATCCATCATGGTCGGTTGCTTTTCGATGGGGATCTGTCTGATCTCGTTCAACAGTTCACCGCCCATAAGACCATCGTTGTCCAGTTGGAAGATTGTCAAGCCAACTTGCATACCTATGGGGAAGTACTAAACTGTGAAGACGGGCGCTTCACTTTGCGAGTCCCAAAAGCGCAGACGGCACATGTTACCGAACGTCTGCTTGCAGACCTGCCGGTTATCGATCTCCTTGTGGAAGATCCTCCCATTGAGGAGGTCATCGACCAGGTCTTTACTCAGGAGACAGCATGACCGCCTTGCGGGAAATACGCGACCTGTTGCGTTTGTACGCCCAGCAGTTCAAGACCACTTTCGCCAGCATGGTCCAGTATCGGGCTTCACTTTTCATCTGGATGATTTCCCAGGTACTCGAGCCTCTGGTTTATTTGATTGTTTGGTCGACGGTCTCAAATAGTAGTGGGGGGAGCGTAGGAGGCTACACTGCTCAGGGTTTTGCAGCTTACTATCTGGCGCTAATGCTGGTCAACCAATTCACATATTCGTGGATCATGTGGGAGTATGAATACCGCGTCCGCCAGGGTCTGCTCTCGTTTGCCTTGCTCAAACCGGTTCATCCCATCCATTCGGACATAGCCGATAACCTGTCCTCCAAGATGATCACTCTGCCCATCTTGGTGGTCGTCGCCGCTGGCTTGGCTATGATCTTCCGACCGATTGCTGCATTCAATTGGTGGTCCGGATTGGCATTTATTCCAGCATTGACCCTGGCCTTCCTAGTACGATTCCTCCTTGAATGGACCCTGGCCTTGTCAGCCTTTTGGACTACGCGGGTGAACGCCATCAACCAGGTGTACTTTATCCTTATGCTCTTTCTTGCTGGGCAAATTGCACCGCTGTCACTTTTTCCTCACTGGCTTCAAATCGTGGCTAACATTCTTCCCTTCCGTTGGATGCTGGGATTTCCAGTGGAGCTGGTGCTCGGCCGCTTGTCACCTACCCAGGCATTGGTGGGACTGGCTACTCAATCAGCTTGGGTTATTATCAGCCTGGTGTTGATCCGTGTAATATGGCGGGCAGGGGTGCGTGTCTACTCGGCGGTGGGCGCATGAATACCTTGCGCTTGCTTTATATCTTTTTCCGGGTCAGCGTTCTCAACGAGACCGCCTACCGGGTCAACTTTTTTGTCCAATTATTCCAGTCTTTGCTCGAACTGGGCACTGCATTGGCGGGTTTGGCGGTCATTTTCTCTTACACCCAGTCTCTTGGCGGCTGGCACCCGGATGAAATGTTGGCTTTAGTGGGTGTCTACTTCCTGGTTGGCGGAATTATCAGTCTCGTGATTCAGCCTGGTATGTCCGCTCTCATAGACTCGGTCAGGGATGGAACTTTGGATTTCACCCTGACCAAACCTGAGGATGCGCAGTTGTTGGTTAGCATCCAGCGTGTGGCAATCTGGAGTCTGCTCGACATTTTGATGGGTTCCGGAGTTTTGATTACGGCACTTATTCTCTTGGGGAAAACCGTCGGGTTTGGAGAAGCTGCGCAGTTCATCGGCATGCTGCTGGCTGGCGCTGTGATCGTTTATAGTTTCTGGCTGATCCTGGCCAGTCTGTCGTTCTGGTTCGTGCGGGTTGAAAATCTGCTTGAAATTTTTCAAAGCATGTATCAGGCTGGGCGATGGCCGGTTAGCTTGTATCCAGGCTGGCTCCGTTTTGCCCTCACTTTTATTATCCCCGTTGCATTTGCCACCACCGTCCCAGCCGAAGCCTTGACCGGACGTCTGGGTGGTCCGACCCTGTTTGGGGCGGTCGGGTTGGCAATCCTGTTATTTGTTATTGCGCGCTTGATCTGGCGGCTTGGTCTGCG
>JBGOZL010000075.1:0-7297 GCA_041480185.1 Anaerolineae bacterium | reverse complement strand
CAGGCTGTAAACCGCCATGTCCACCGAAAGGCGCGCCTTGTCAATGGCAGTTGCCAGGGCTTCGTCGGGTCCGCCTTCGAAATTCGATGCGGTGGGTGCGCTGGGGTCGGTGAAATGGATTTCAAGCCAGCTGGGAATTGAACTGTCTTCCAGCGTGACTTGGGTAGGCGTGGGTGGATTGGAGGTCGCTGGGACGCAGGAAGACAATACCAGTATGAAAATCAGGAGAAATAGCTTTGATTGTCTATGCGCAAATTTTAAGATCTTCATCCAATTTCCCTTTCCCGTTGGCTGTTATGATTATACTGCTTCCTCCTGGGATAGCACACAAGTTCCAATTATTCGAATTCGCCTTGATTGAATTACCCCTTTATGGTCTTCACCGGGGCTGCAGCGAATTTCGTAGGGGTTTTTCACACCTTGAGATATAAAGTTATCAGGGCTTTAAGTCCGGTAGGTTCGGGTAGGTCATTTGATTATTCAGGGTACCCCCTGGGGTATAATCCTCGCTCGTGAGTGAATCATCCGGTCAAGCCAACCGCCAGATCGCCCGTGCCGCCGGGGTTGTGATGCTGGCGTTCCTGTTGAGCCAGGTGGCCGGACTGGTACGGCAGATACTGGCGACTCGCGCTTTTGGCACTAGCACGGTCATGGATGCCTTCAACACTGCCAACATCTTCCCCGACTTGCTTTTCAACCTGCTGGCGGGCGGCGCGCTGGCGTCCGCCTTTGTTCCAACCTTTACCGCTTTTCTCGCCAGGGATGACCATCCCTCTGCATGGAAATTGGCATCTTCCATTGCCAACCTGGCTGTGCTGCTCCTGGCTGCCATCAGCCTGGTCTCCTCGCTGGTTGCCCCCCAAATCGCCCGCCTGATGGCTCCCGACTATTCCCCGGCGCAACAGGCTCTCACCGCCCAACTGTTGCGGGTCCTGTTGATCACCTCCACCGTCTTTGGTCTCAGCGGGATTCTGTCTGGCATCATTAATTCCCACCAGCGTTTCCTGCTGCCCGCCCTGGCCTCTACCCTCTACTGGATTGGGATTATCATCGGCTTGATTTTCTTCGTTCCCACCATGGGTATCTTTGGTTTGGCCTGGGGGGCGGTGCTGGGATCCATCCTGCACCTGTGCATTCAAATACCTGACCTGTTCCGCCTCCCTTCCCGGCACTATACCCCCACCCTGGGTTTGAACAATCCGTCTGTGCGCGAAGTCGTCCTGCTCATGGGACCGCGCCTCATCAGCGTGGCAGCCCTTCAGATTAACATGATCGTCACCAGCATCATCGCCAGCGGTCTGCCCACTGGATCCCTCTCTGCGATCAGATACGCCTTCCCCATTATGACCATGCCCCTGGTGGTGATCGGATCGGGCATCGGCTTTGCCACCCTGCCCACCTTCTCGGCTCAATTCGCCCGCGGTCAAATGGACGATATGCGCAGTTCGCTCACCGCATCGCTGCGGGGAGTGCTTTTCCTGTCCATCCCCGCCACCATCGGGTTGATCCTCCTGCGTGAGCCCCTGATCGCCTTCCTATTCCAGCATGGGAATTTTTCTTCTGAGTCCACCCAGATGGTGTCATGGGCGTTGTTGTGGTACACCGCGGGGCTGGTTGCTCATTGCGTGCTGGAGATCCTTGTGCGCGCCTTCTTCGCCCTGCACGATACCAAAACCCCCGCCCTGGTCAGTGCCGGGGCGATGGGATTGAACATCATTTTCAGTATTGCCTTCCCCATTTGGTTCCAGGAGATGGGTTGGATGCCGCTCGGCGGGCTCGCCCTGGCGATCACCCTGGAAACCGCCATCGAGACCACCGTCATGTTCTTCCTGCTCCGCAAACGGATCCAGGTCATCCACGCCCGGTCCTTGCTGAAAGGTACGGGTGCCGCCCTGTTCGCGACCTTGTTCATGGCTGCTGCTCTGCTGGGTTGGACCCGGATTGCAGCCTTCCATTCTTCTGCCCTGATAACCCTGGGTGGCGTCCTGATCGGGGGTGTGGTTTACGTTTTGATCCTGGTCGCATTGCGTATCCCTGAAGTGGGCAGCGTAGTTCGCATGGTAAAACGACGATTTTCAAGATAAACATATATAGAAAAATCAGCCCCTGCAAATGCGGGGGCTGATTGTCTATTTTATTTTCAAAATCCTATATTAATGCCATAAGAACCACAGGCCTATTGCCACGATCAGGCCAAGCAGCACCCCGCCCATTGCTTCCAGCGGCGTGTGCCCGATCGCTTCCCGCAGGTGCTCTTCGCTGATCGGATGGCCCTTTAATAGTTCTTCCACCAGGATATTGATCTTCTCGGCTTGCTTACCGGCCTGCCGCCGAACGCCCGTGGCATCGTAAACCACCACCATCGCCAGGGCCACCGCAACTGCAAAAATCGGGGAATTAAAACCAATATGCAGCCCAACCGCCAGGGCAGTTGAAGTGACCAGGGAGGAATGCGAACTGGGCATGCCGCCGGCTGCAAAGAACAAGGCCCAGTTCCAGCGATGTTCCTTTAGCAGGTCCAGCGGCACTTTCAACACCTGAGCCAGTATCCACGCGACCATTCCGGTCCATAGTACGTGATTTTGGAAAAGGAGGCCGAGGTTCATTGGTTCTCCTCGAAATCGGTCAATTCTTCACCCGTCAGCTCTTTTACTTTCAACTCGGCCTTGTCCAGCAGTTCGGAGCAGCGTTTGGTAAGCGCCTGCCCGCGCTCGAACAGGCGCATCGACTCGTCCAGCGGGCGTTCACCCGATTCGAGCGTCGCAACGATCTTTTCGAGTTCTGCAAACGCCTCTTCGTACTTCAAACTTTCAACTGGTTTGGTTTCGCTTTTTGCCATTCTCACCTATCCCTTGCCCGTGACCCGGGCACCAAAATCCCCATCCTGCAGGCGCACTCGCAGCGCATCTCCATCCTGCACCTGGGACTTGCGCGCTATCACCCGCTTGTTTTTCGTAACCACCGCGTAGCCACGTTTCAGCACCGCCAGCGGGCTGAGTGCCATCAGGCGGTTCTCTAATCCCACCAGGTGCGCTCCTGCCAGTTCCAGACGGTGAACCTGCGCCGCATTTCCCCGCCGGCTCATTTCATCCACGCGTTGGCGCTCGGTTTGCACCCTTCTCTGGGGTGAGGACAAACGCAAACCGCTCTGCAAACCTTCCAGCATGGTCCGATTTCGCTCGAAGAGTGCCTCCATGCTTCCA
The DNA here is from genome assembly GCA_041480185.1 of Anaerolineae bacterium. Lineage (GTDB taxonomy): Bacteria > Chloroflexota > Anaerolineae > Anaerolineales > Villigracilaceae > UBA877. The sequence goes on along the minus strand of JBGOZL010000075.1, from coordinate 4,094 downwards.
GTAAGGATTTGTGACCTCTCGACCAACCCCTGCTGCAGTTCCAGCACTGTGATGGCTGTAGCCAGCTCGGCTGCGGCAGTGGGCGTGGGTGCCCGCAGGTCTGCTGCAAAATCCGCCAGGGTGAAGTCCGTCTCGTGTCCCACGCCGGTGATGACCGGTGCCTGCGACTCACACACAGCCCGCACCAACCGTTCGTCGTTGAAAGCCCACAGGTCTTCGATGGATCCTCCGCCGCGCGCAAGCAGGATTACCTCCGGCCTCACCACCCGGTTCAGGCTCCGCAGCGCCTCTACCAGTTTCAGCGGGGCTTCCGCCCCTTGCACCGGGGAGGAAGCCAGCACCACATCTGCCAGAGGCATCCTCCGACGCAGGGTGTTCAGAATATCCCGCAGGGCTGCACCGGTCGGGCTTGTCACGATCCCGATCCGCTTTGGCACGGCGGGGATGGCGCGCTTGCGGGCCGGGTCGAAGAGACCTTCGGCCTCCAGCAGCGCTTTGAGTCTCAGGAATTCCTGGAAGAGCGCCCCCTCCCCCAGCGGGCGGATACTATCCGCGTAAAGCTGGTACTGCCCGGCTACTTCGTAGATGCCCAGGCTGCCATGCACTTCTATTGCCATCCCTTCCTGGAGTGCCAGCCTCACGCGGGCGGCTTCCGTTTTCCACATCACGCAGCGCAGGGACGCACCGGCATCTTTCAAGGTGAAGTAAACGTGACCGGAAGCTGGCCGCGATAGGTTGGAGATTTCTCCCTCCACCCAGATGCCTTGTAAATCCGGGTCAGCTTCCAGCAATTGGCGCAGGTGACGGGTCAGGGTCGTGACCGTCCAGCGTGGGGATGCGTCAAACAGCGCCATTTGTTCCATAATGTTGAGAATACTATTTTTCGGAAGGACTGTCAACCATTCTAGTTGTTGGCTTTCAAAAATTCATAAAAGTTGGAACCTTCTATGAATGAATCCTTTCGAATCCATGCCTTGTATTTCCTCAACCCGTTGTCAATCGCGATGCCGCGTTCCCTTGACAGGAAGAATACGAAAAAGCAAGGGATTGCGAGTGAAGCTCGCAAACCCTTGCTTTTTCACTCTATTCTCCCTCCCCAAATGGGGAGGGGATGGGGGTAGGAGGTAAATGCAATCCAATTAATATTCACGGAGCGAACAACTAATAAATCATCTATCGCTCTGCACATATTCTGCTACAATCAGAATATATGAAACGCCTCTGGGCTCCCTGGCGCACCAAGTTCGTCCAAACCAAAACCGCTGGCTGCGTATTCTGCGATATACAAAAAGAACCCGATGGCCCCGCCAACCTGCTCCTTTTCCGCGGGAAACGCTGCTTTGCCATTCTAAACCGCTATCCCTACACTACCGGGCATTTGATGGTCGTTGCGAACGAGCACCTCAACTCGTTCGAAGACCTGGATGCTGAAACGCGCGCCGAGATGATGGAAATGTCAACTCATGCCATAGTCGTTATCCGCCGCGTCTATCAGCCGGACGCATTCAACGTCGGCGCCAATATCGGTGAAGCCGCTGGAGCTGGCATTACCGGTCACGTCCACATCCACGTGGTGCCGCGCTGGACCGGCGACTCCAACTTCATGCTGACCCTGGCTGAAACCAAAGTGATGCCCGAGGCTCTGGCAGATACCTACTCCCGCCTGCGTGCCGCCTGGGAGATTTAGGCTGATCGTATAAAAAGGGGGGCTTGGGGGGTTTGCGGACTGTAAACCGTCCGCAAACCCCCCATTATCATAATTTCCCCCCGCCTTGGGGCGGGGGTAAGGGGTGGGGTAACTACTATTCATTCAGCTATGTCTGAAACCCTGGCAATTCCAATACAGACTTCTCGGGAATCCTCTCAGCGGTGATAAAATACTCACAGATCCACCCCCTCGCCAAAGGAGCTAACGTGGAGCAAAAGATCCTCGACTATGTCATCATTGGTTCCGGTTTTGGGGGTTCAGTCTCCGCCCTGCGCTTGACCGAAAAAGGCTACTCCGTCCTCGTTATAGAAAAAGGCAAACGCTTCAACGATCAGGACTTCCCCAAAACCAACTGGGAGTTCTGGAAATATCTCTGGCTGCCCGCCCTTCGCCTGCAGGGTATTCTACAGATAAGTTTCCTCAAGGGCGCGATGGTTCTGCACGGAACAGGCGTCGGCGGCGGGAGCCTCAACTACGCCAATGTCCTTGAGGTGCCCACCCGCGAAACTTTTGCCACTCCCGCCTGGAACACACCCCTCCCCTGGGGGGAAGTGCTGCAGCCGCATTATGAGACCGCCAGAAAAATGCTCGGCGTTGCCCGCAACCCCAGGCTTTGGAAAGCTGACGAACTCTTGCAGTCGATGGCTGCCGAGGTCGGCATGGAACGAACTTTCCGCGCCACCGAAGTGGGAGTCTTCTTTGGCGATGAGGGAGTCACCGTCCCCGACCCCTATTTTGGCGGCGCAGGTCCCGAGCGGGTGGGCTGCAAACACTGCGGCGCCTGCATGGTCGGCTGCCGCTACAATGCCAAGAACACCCTCCCCAAGAACTACCTTTATTTTGCAGAGAAGAACGGGGCGCAGGTTATCGCAGGATCGGAAGTGGTGGATATTCGCGCACTTTCTTTGGGCGGCACTCAATCAAGTGATAACGTTTCTTCCGCATCCGGCTATGAGGTCATTTATCGGTCGAGCACCCGCTTCTTTAAGGGACCCCGTCGGCGGGTTCACGCCCGAAACATTATCCTGTCCGGCGGTGTGATGGGCACCCTCAATTTGCTCCTGCGACTGCGCGATATCACCCACTCCCTGCCGGGTTTATCGCCCCGTCTTGGCGACATGGTGCGGACCAACTCTGAAGCGTTGCTTGGCGCTGCCGCCCGGAAGTCGGATATCGACTACTCCCAGGGTGTCGCCATTTCCTCCATTTATAATCTCAACCCGATCACGCGCATCGAGCCAGTCCGCTACCCGGATGGCTCTTCACTGATGCGCTTCCTGGCTGCCCCTTTGATTGACACCGATGTGAGCATCCCCGTACGCGTTTTACGTTTCCTGGGTTGGGCTGTCTCTCACCCGCTTGACTTTGCGAAAGCCATGTTCCTGCCCGGCTGGGCGCACAACGTCACCATCCTGCTGGTCATGCAGCACGCCGACAATCGCATGCGCTTCCGCATGGGACGAAGTTTCTTCACGTTATTCCGCCGAGGCATGGTTGCCGAACCTGAACCCGGATACGAGATTCACGCCCAGGTGGAAGGCTCGCATGAGTTGACCCGCGATTTTGCTAGGCGGGTGAATGGCATCGCGCTTGGCTCGATCGGCGAAAATTTATTGAACCTGCCCACCACTGCCCATATCCTTGGCGGGGTGCCTATCGGGCCGGATGCCTCCCTTGGTGTGGTGAATGGGGACTTTGAGGTGCATAACTACCCCGGCATGTACATCATTGACGGCTCGATCATGCCCGCTAACCCGGGTGTCAACCCCAGCCTCACCATCACCGCCCTGGCGGAATACGCCATGTCGAAAGTTCCACCCAAATCGCAATAACTTGAAGCAATTAAAAAAGGGGGAGCCATGCCACTTCTCTTTGTTGAAAAGAATCAGAAAAAAAGGGTGCGGTGGCGTTCTTTGCCAACCGCACCCTTTTTTTCGTACTACTCTCCCCTCCCCCGGCCAAGGCGGTGTCATGCCGCCGTCGGCCGCTTCGGCGCCATGAGGCGCCGAAGCCTATCAACTTCAATAGTGGGGCTATTACTTCTTCCGATTCTTCAAATACACCTTCACCGCCTCGCGCATGAAAGCCGCCAGTTTCGGGTCGACCTTGTCGTAGTTGGCCTTGAAGCGCGGATCGTCGTTGTACAGGTCTGCCAGGCCCAGCAATTGCTCGTCGTTGGGACTCCAGAAGTTCTGCATGTGCTGATGCCAATGGGCGATCACCGCCTGCACCTCCGCGCTTTCCGCTCCTTTTGGCATCCCTGCCGCCAGGTCGCTATAAATGGTCTTGCCCTCAGCCAGGATATGCTCTTTTTGGGCGGGCGAGTATGCCTTCCACTTCCGGTCCGAGGCCCTCACCGTTTCGGGGTCGTACATCTGCTCTGCCT